>PXAS01000007.1 GCA_003565815.1 PVC group bacterium | reverse complement strand
TCTCCCCAACCAGGACAATACCGGATTTCCCAACCACCGATGAAGAAACGGCATGGCTCCCTTCTCGATCACCCCTCCACCCTGCGGCATCCGACACCCAATTACCAAATCGTCCCCCTCCCGAAGCCGGTCTAAGAATCGCGGCATTTCCCGGAAATCATAACTCATGTCGCTGTCCGCCATAACCACATACCGCCCCCGAGCCGTACGGACCCCTTCCATAATCGCATTCCCATACCCAAGCCCCGTAACATGAACCACCCGCGCCCCTGCCTTTTCAGCAATCTCCACCGACCCATCCTCACTCCCATTGTCCGCTACAACAATCTCCCCTTCTACCTCCGCCTCCTCGATGGCCAATAAACATTCCTCAACACACTCTCGAATCGTCACTTCCTCATTCAAACAAGGGAGCACAAAACTCAGTTCGCTATTCTCTTGAAAAGACATCCAATTAGATTTTCAAATCCGCGATTCCGTATCAAGCGAAGCATGGCGCCACCTCACCCGCAACAACCGAAACCGCGAAGTTCCTTCATGAAGCTCCTCCACCGTCATAAACGCCACGAATGCCACCTGGATCCCGTCCTGGTACCGGGTACGCTTCGGGCCGGAGAACCGTAGTACCATACCATCATCCGTCGGGGTCATGCTTTCCATTTCCAGAAACTCCAGCGCCACCTTCGCCTGTATGATTTCATAATCTTTTTGCGAGAGTACGGACTGCACCTCCGGAGCCACAGTAAGTTCAAGAAACTCTGGATCCTCGACAAACAACGCGATTGAGGCCCATGTTTTTCCGGAACTCGAATCCCACCCAGATCCATTAAACTGGTTTTGGTATTCTTGGAATGGCATGCCAGTTTCGTAGTACTCCGGAAAATTCCGGTAACTGCGATGCGGTAATTCCATACGTTGAATCAAATTTTCATGAGTGATTGCTGTGTTTCTTATCGAAGCGCGGGTGCCTTCGAGCACAAAAATCAAGTGAAACCCCCACCAGAAAAGCACCCCAGAAAAGAGAATAAACTGAAATCTTTTACCAAACCTCGACACCCCCCAATCCCTCAACAAATAAACAAACACAAGCACCCCCCCTGCAAAGCCAGGCGCAAAATCTAACAAATACCGTGAGTTCATAAAAGGAAAGCGCAAGTAGAAGGCAAACAAAGATGCCGTGCAGAATATGCACCAAAACGCCAACACCTCTTTCTCTCCGAATTTAAACTTTCGAACGCATAGCATTCTTCTACACCGTATCAAAAACCAAATTGAGACCATAATCAACGGAAACGCATAGGTGAGATTATACGAAGTAAAAGAAACGCGCCGCCAACGCAGAGTTTCCGAAATATATCCTTCACTCATAAACAACAGGCTTGCCAACTCACGCAGGGCAGAAAGAAACGGTTCGGAACTGTACGGGGCTCCAAAGCGTCCAGCAAAACGCATGGTGGGAATATGATTCAAGTTCAGAGAATGCCCAAACTCCATTCCCGAACCGAACCGAAGCCAGTTCGTGAAATAGAGCATCAACCATCCCACAACAAACAGCGAAACTCCCACCGCAAACCTCCACCAAGGCCACCCGATCCCAAGACTCCGGACCAACATCACCACAAGCGCCGCAATACCAAATACCCCAGCCGTAGGACGAACAAATGCCGCAAAACCTCCCCCTGTCGCTACAAGAACAAACAGCCAGAAACGCGGGTTGCGCACAAAAAGTATTGTCCCAGCTAAAAGAATGATCCCCGTAAGATAACTGTACGCCTGCACTTCTTGATAAACGCCAAATCGTTGATGTAGCAAAGTCAAAAACGGCGGAAACAATGCGAGAAGAAGCACTGCCGTTATCTTTTCACAATACTCGTAAAGATGCCGCTCCCAGGCATATAAATCCCTGCCCTCTTGGGTTACTGTAAACGTAAGCAAAACGAAAAAGACAACTATAGCGACCGCAACGCCAAACGCGATCCGGTCGGGATGAACAGAATACTTGGCTTCTTCATCAAGTCCTCTAAAGAGCGCTGAAAGCAATCGCATCGACAATTCAAACGGAATCCGCCACACTGGAACCCCCAAGCCCCAAACCTGCTGCAGCCGTCCATTATCCCACACTTGGTCATGTTCCGCCGCAGCCACAGACTCCGACAAATTCAACCGACCGCACAACAATGAGCATGATTGTTGTCTCAAGGTTAAATCCAGCGAATACCATTGGCCCCAGCGGGGAATCAGCCCTGAATCCAACAACACAGATGCCGAAACGAAAACTGAAACACACAGAATCACCCCAAAAAGCCGATGCCTAACCCGAAGAAATCGTGCTCCCAATGACTTCGGTTCATTAGGTCCGATTCGATCCAGTGTTCTCCTATTTTTATTCAAGATCTTTACATTTCTTGCGGGTTTTATATCTACCATGGTGTTTCCCGTCACATAGTCTGTAGCTCAGACTTCAAACGATAGCACATTACAATCTCCCTAATATACCTAACGATTAATGTCCAGATGAAAACGTGGATGCATTCTTAGTAAATGTCCGGGCGACCATCCCCTTGCCGGCCGACGCCTGTTTGCGGTAGGGTCGGCTCAGGCTCAAACCGGTTCTTTGACAGTGACAGCGCTTTGCATCTCCGAATAGGCGTTGGAGATCATCGAAGGAATCTCACCTCTAGTGGCGTTTGGAAGCTGCCTGAGCGCGTAGCGCAGGTATTCGGCCGGACATTTACAATACAGAGCATTCCTTTCGCTGAAAATTTCGAAATCGAAAAATTATCTCCCGGGTTAAAATACGAAATCGAGAGGTCCATTATGAGTCCCCATTGACAACGAAACGGTATCGTACTCGATCACCTAATTACCCTGCATGGGCATAGGATAATGGTAGACATCAGGTGCTACATAACCATCCGGACTTCGCCGGTCACGAGAAGTGTAAGAAAAGATTTGCCGTTCATAGACTTTGTTTACTGTCCGGAATTTGTTCATGTAGAGTATTCTCAGAAAAAAAGTGTTTCCTTCTACAATAGTGCACCAGTCCGCTATTGTCGAGAGCATCTCAGTAGTCTGTTGTTTATGGATTACATATTGATCAGTTTCGATGTACCCGAAGCGAATGCTAGTGTAGCCCGCCAAGCAGATTGTAACCTATATCACAGCGGGAAGATAGGTTTTCTCAGCCAGAGATTCCTGTGGCGTGTCTGCTCCAAGACGCTTTCCGGAATGCGAGGGCCAAGCGCTTGCAAGCAAGCACGCCACAGCGGGGAACGACGCGGATTGGGAACTTCCGTTAGGTTTCATTATTTCCGGCGGGCTACACTTGGGATATCCTCGATATTGGGAAAATTCGACGAACACCTCGATTCTTACTCTCAGCTTTGACTGGTGCACGACTCACAGAATGTCTCTTGATATTCCATCTCAGTCGTATCAACCGTAACCCCGCCAGTACATTCACCATTGTCGCATTCTCCGTCTACTATCGTATGCATAATAACAGTATTGTACGACACCGGTTCGCCGTCCTTGGTGTCTCCAGTCTCATCCGAAGTCACCTGGCATCGTCTCTCATAAGGATCCTGATACGGATCACAATTGAGGTCACTGACACAAGGAGACCTCGGCCCCATCTGCTCGTACACGCATTGCTCGTTTGCTGCCATATATTTCCAGCCTGACACAACAAGCAGAAGTGTTATAAAATATAGTACATTTTTCTTCATCATTTGCCTTTCCTATTGTATTTTCAATTATGGGCCTCGTCCCTTCAGAAAGATTGGTAGCATCAGAAACCCAAGGGTAGATAAACCTAATATGATAAGAATCAATAAACGTCGCTTGCCAAAACCCTGATCTTCTAACAGTCCAGGATGTTGCTGCGCGATAGCATCCATAATAATTGGCGATCCTCTCATTGGGACTTCGCCATCGGATATATTATATTGCACTGATCTGCGATCCTGCCGATCGCCGAACCGAAAGTCCATCACCATAACACGGCCATCTAGATCGGGGGCTAGTCTTGGATCTGCCACTAACGAAGACACCTCTTCAACAACGAGAGTTGACCGAGTAATGGGAGCGATATCCTGCTCCCCGCTAGGACGCCCAATAATAAGTTCGCTAGAAGCTGCATACGTCAAACCTCCAATTGTCCTATCGAGCGCCAAAGCTTTAAATTCTCCGACAAATCGCGGAGCTCCATTTGGCTCGGCCCGATGCGATCTCTCATCATACCATTTCACATACGATGGCGATACAGAGTTTTCTTCAAAGAGAACATCCGTAATTATTGAGGGTTCTCTCATGCATAATCCGACAGAATCCACCCAAGGGAACGTGTCATCATCTCTTATAAAAAAATCGCCCGACAAGAGCGCAATCCAAACGTGTTCCAGATCCCGAAGGTCAAATGGTCTAGTGCCGTCAAACACTCTTACAGATGCTGTATTTCTATTCCTATCCTCACGATCCTCTTGATGATAGACAACATACATTACTTGATCTTGTCGCCCAAACGCTCTTGCATTTTGTATACGATTTTTTTGCGGATTTTTTGCTCTCAGTGAAAGTTCCCAAACTGGAGGATCTATATGTATTTCAAAATCGTAAATGTCGGCATTAGACACAGAAACATACTCAATTTTCAACGTACCAATAAAAACACCTTTAGCAGCAACCGCTTTCTCACCTTGATCTGAAAACGATTTAATGGGCGTAAAAAACACTAAGCCCAAGATTAAGAGAATTAGAAATGATTGATTCATACGATTCATTGCAACCTTATATATTGTGATCATACGAGTTATATCCAGATCGCTTCAAATACGTTTGATGCGGCTTGACCTATCGTTGCATCATACTCTTCTTCTCCCCGACCTGGAGAAAGCTAGCTAGAATAGAAGTAGCGCTGCCCAAGAGAAAAAAACCCAATAAGAATATTGAAATCAATTCGGCAAACTGAGGAGAGATCTTGAATACATCCGTAAGATTCCCCAAACATCCACAGGGTCGCTCCCAATCGACGGTTCGAATCCCGATTTGGTACACGAGAAACCCGGTAGCAATCCATGCAACCATCATAGTGCTTAGAGCCTCCCATTTCGAAAAAAGACAAAATCCAGCAATAACAAGTTCCGCCAACCCAACTGCAAGCATCAAGTACCGAAACTCGACCCCAAATATCGGGTCCGCAACCCGCAGCAAGGTCGTGTCGCCGTTAACCGTAAAGAGCTTCGCCAACCCCGTGATCGTCAGGATGATTCCCGCAGCTATCAAAAACCGGCGCCCGTTGGGACTGACTTTGGCTGTTAGGAGGTTCATGGGTTCGGGTTTGAGGTTCAGGTGGTATTTTCGGATTAAGTGAGACCTTTAATTCGTCCTGTTTTCCGATGTGACAAGATTGAAAATGACTGTATTCACATTTCGTTCAAGAAGAAGTTTCCACGTTTTTCGGACATTTCCGCGTTTTCCGGACATTTTTGATTATTTTCTTTCTCGGCGCACGAATTCCACACTACACCTTACCAATTTCGATAGCTCGTCCACCGGTA
>PXAS01000466.1 GCA_003565815.1 PVC group bacterium | reverse complement strand
CAACCTATGGCGCAAAAAGGCGGGCTCCTTCTATAATTTTTTTGTCATTTTTTCTCGGTAATGCTAAATGATAAGCAGAACAGTATCGCTATTCATTGTCTTGTCATTTATTGGCACAACATACGCCATAAATGGTGCCGAGAATGCATGGGTGATGGGATTTGAACAGGAGTGCGCAAAGGGAGCAGAGCGCCGGCGACGGGGCATAATCAAACGCTCAGGACTCGGCCGCGAGCTGGGGCCCCACGGGATTCGCGAATTCGTGAATGCCCAGCAAGTCTGGGTGGGGCCGGCCCAAACTTGACAAAATCCCAACGAACTTCTAACATTGTTGGATGACCGATTCACCCAGCATCCCCGCCGCCACCTTCATGGTGCTGGGCGGTTTGGCGTTGTTCCTTCAGGGAATGCGGATGATGACCGCCGGCCTGAGGGACGCCGCCGGGACGCGCATTCGCAAAATCCTCTCCAAAGCCACCCGCAACCGGATCGCCGGTTACGGCTTGGGCGCGGGTCTGGGGCTGGGCATGCACAGCAGTGCCTCCAGCGTGATGACGGTCGGCTTTGTCAATGCGGGGATTCTCACTTTGGCGGGGGCCCTGCCCATCCTTTATGGGCTGAATTTGGGCACCACCCTGGCCATGCAGCTTGTCAGCTTCCGCTTCACAGATCTAGCGTATGCCTTCCTGTTTCTGGGCTTCGCGACGCAATTGGTGGTCAACCGGGGGATGGTGCACCAGGCCGGAAAAGCCTTGATGGGCTTTGGCATGCTGTTTTTGGGCATGGCCATCATGGGAAATGTGCTGGGGACATTCCGGGAAGAGCTGGCGCCGCACCTGCTCGCCATTGATGGCGGAACCTTCCGGGGCATGCTCATCGGGATTCTGATCGCGACCCTGGTGACCGGGATCCTGCAAAGCAGTGGCGCCGTGATCGGCATGGCGTTCGTCATGTTGGAATCAGGGATGATGACTTCGCTGCAACAGGCGTATCCGATCATTCTCGGCGCCCACATCGGCACCAGCGCCACCGCGTTGCTGGGCTGTATCGGCACCGGGATCGAAGCCAAGCGCACCGCCGTCGCCAATCTGTTTTTCAATCTTTTCAACGTCTTGTTGGGGGTGCTGTTGGCTCCGTTCTTTCTTCGGGCCGTGGAACTGAGCAGCTCCGATTTGGTGCATCAGGCCGCCAACGCCCACACCCTGGTCATGGGAGTCGCGGGTTTGTCCCTCCTGCCCTTGGTCACGTTTCACGAACGCCTGGTGCGCCGGGCCACCCCCTCCCGGGAACCCATGCCCACGTCCAGCTTTCTCGATCCATCCCTGCTGAGTCAGCCGGAGTCTGCCTTGAATGCCGGGGTCGCGGAACTCAACCGTTGTCTGGAGATTTGCCAAAACAGCCTGCAAACCATTTGCAGATTGCAGAAGGAGGATGACCCCAAGGCGTTCAGACGCATTGCCCTACAGGAAGAAGTGCTCAACGAGATCAAAGGCGCGACCCGGGATTATCTCGCGGACATGACCCGCAGATATTTGTCCCGTCGTCAGGCGCTGATGATCCAGTATCTGGTCCGTATCAACACCAACATCGAGCGCATCGGCGACCACATCGAATCCATGGCCACGCTCACGCGCAAACGCCTGCAGAAAGATCACGTCAGACTGAACGACGAGGCCGTGGATTCGCTGCAAATCCTCATCCGGCAAGCCGACGAAGTGCTTTCGGTGCTCATCGAAGCCATGCAACCCGGATGGAAAACCTATGACAAAAGCGCGAAAACGGTTCTGGAGAAACGGGATCGCTTTATGTCCGAAGCCGAGACCGCGATGAAACGCTTCAACCAACGGGTGGCCGATCATCAGGAAGAACCCCTGGCCGGCTTGTATTACACCGAAACCCTGCTGGCGCTGGTGCGCATGGTACGTCACTGCAAAGTCATCGCCCAACAGATGCAACAGCCCTACTTCGGCATCAAACCCAAGAAATTGGGACGCGAAGAACCGAAAAGCGAAGAAAAAAAGCGTGATCGGGAAGTCGGTCTCGACGAGGTGACCCTGGATGACAAGGATGATTCCGCTTGATAGAGTGGGGGGGAAGGGTCGGGCCGCATTTTGAAGCGTTTGGAGTCTTTGTTATGACGATGAACCGATTTTCTGAAAGCCGGTTCGTTTCGCAAAGATCTCACGGTTTCAGGTATGATTCGATTCACCCTTTAGATTCCTAAAGGATCAATGAGCTTCATTTAAGAAGTCGTATTTAGCAGCCTCCTCCAGAACATAAACGGATTGCCCTCCCTGCCATTCTATCCTTGTTCCTTCGGATTTGAGGGTGGACAGTATTGTTTCTGCAACTGCTTTAGCGAGAGGAGGGGGGACTGAATTTCCTATTTGCCGGAATTTAGCGCATTGGCTTCCTGAAAATTTCATTCCGGGCGAAAAACCCTGAAGTGCGGCCGCTTCCTCTACGGTCAGGCGTCGAAGGCGGGGAGGAACCTTGGAATATGGAGCACCACCCGCGATCAAGTGCCGATGGTATTGTGCAATCCAGGGTTCAGTGCCTGTCTCCAAACTTTCCTGATCAATGATTGGGGTTCGGTTGCCACCCATGGAGGCGGGCAGGGTTGGCGCAGGCTGCTCCAAATCGATTGGGCGTCCCTGACCATTGAAAAGCATTCCAGCAAATGGACTTTTGCGCATTACAGGATTGCGAGCAGGTGTAATGATTGCTCCGCAGGAAGAGGCATTTCCCGGATGTCCGTACGGGGGGAGGTCCCGAAGAGCATCACGCACGGATATTCTCTGCTCTGTGGGTGTTGGGGTGGGCATGACACAACCACCGCGAATGCCAACCAGAAACATGCGCTCCCGAAGTTGAGGCACTCCATAGTCTGCGGCATTCAGCAAAAGTAACCGGGTGGAATACCCCAGTTCTTCACCCCGTTGAATTAAAGCTTTGCGGGTGGATTTCCATCGAGTGTTTGCCCCTAAAGCTTTGACATTTTCCATCACAAACGCGCGGGGTTGCAGTTCTTTCACCACGCGGAAGAACTCCCACACATGTCTGCTCCTCGGGTCGTTTGGGTCCATGCGACCCGCTACGGAAAATCCCTGGCAGGGGGGGCCTCCAATCACAATGTCCGCATTTTCCGGGTCCGGTAGGCCCATTTCGCGTATATCCCCACATTCGATTTGTCGTATAGGTGCACCGATTCGCCAGAACTCACTGCGAAGTGTCTCGCAGGCATCCGGTGATATTTCGTTTGCCCAAATGGTTCGAAAGCCCGCAGCATGGAACCCCAGGTCCAGGCCGCCACATCCACTGTATAAAGAAACAAGATTCATTATGCTGTTTTCGCATGAGCCCAGAATTTGTCAATGACAAAACCAAAAAAATTAAGTTAAGATACGATTCTTATGGCAATCAAAAAACATCCAATTGGGGTTACTTTAGCGAAAATCCGCCAGAACATGGGTCTTAGTCAGGAGTATGTTGCCGATCAGCTTGGTTACGACCAAAGCTATGTTTCGAAATCAGAAACAGGAAATCGACAGATTTCGGCTGAAGAATTCGCAAAATGGTGCTCAGTGCTGAACTTGGATGATCGGACCGTTATCCGCATACTTAAAGGCGAAACATATGAATAGCCTTTTGCTGTTTCCGCTGGACTCATGTTCAACAGACCTTCCTGAAACCGTTGAAGAACAGATACGTCTTGAACAAGAGATTTCCGCGTGGATCGAGGGTGAGGCCGACCTTCCACAACTCGTGAAGGAGGGGCTGAATCAAGCCGAATGGGCGGAACGGCTTCCACCAAAAATAACAGGTTCACGCGCATATTGTCGCGTAGTGGAACGAGTACGGAAAGCTGCTTCCACGAATACACGGCAGGAGGCCATTCGCATCGCATCGTATTTGCCTCTCGTAATGGATTTAGCCGTAAATCACCGATTCTCCGCAGCTGCGATTGCCGTGGTTTTACGGGAATCTGATCCCCGACTGACGGTTCATTGGCGGGTTGTGCAGAAAATGTTCGGTATTCTCGGGATCAGGCAGGAACTTGTTTTGGATGACGTGAAGACACTCTTACAGCAGGATGAAACGGACAGTCGAACTCGAATGGCTGATGCGGACCGTCCTGCAATGGTCCAGATCCTGTCGGACGAGGCCACTCAATTTGGACTGGATTTGGAGGATGCTTTGCAAGACCTGTTTGGTCCCATAAACGAGTCCAGTTTCACACCCTACTTACAAATGCTTCTCTTTTCTTGCGTCATTGCCTAATTCTTTGATCATCCATTGGAATATTTATACACTTTTTATCCCAGGGGAGGGGTTGCAGGCGAAGTGTTTCGCCGATTCTCTACTGCAACGGGAAATCCCATCCTGAATAATTTTAAAGCCCTTGACCGCCTTTCCCATGATTGGGCCATGTCGAGGGATGACAATCCCCGTCAAAGTGCCGCCCTTGTTGATATCATCTTAGGACTGAGCGCGTTGCCTTTTCGGGCCCGGAGAGGACTGGCAGCTACTTTGCGGCAGGCACTCCTTCGGTTAATCGAGTTAGAGGCGACTCCGGAAGTCATCTTACAACACACACGAAGATTGGAAGATATCGACTTATTTATGGCTGAAATCGCAGTTGGGAACACCGGGACGGCCGGGGTGCTTGAACAGAGGGTAGTCGATTTCCTTGCTTGTTGCGAACATTTGGATGATGTTTGGCGCTCCAGAGGGCTAGGCGACGCTGTTAATGCGACCAACACCTTTTCACGAAAATTAGGGGACTGCGATTTTCAATCCGTCCCGGAAAAGCACTGCAGAGCATGGGAAGCACATGGGGGACGGTTGACACGGGTCTACATAGAGGAACACATACGAACCTTGCATAGAAACATTTCAGGTCGTCAGCAGGAATGGGAGCGAATCGCCGATTTGGAGGAGTGGAAATTCTCACTCAATTTTGTAGCACACGTCATTGTGGATCAACCGTCCGGCGAAGAATTACTGGATGCATTTCCTTGTCCTGCCAACTTAGCCTACCTTACATTTGCTGAGGCATGGGAACGGGCGAAAGTCGCATGCACGGATCACGCTCAGATCATACAGCTGTTTAATTGTCATGTGGTTGATCGCCTAAACGAATCGAAAACGCCCGAAACTGTTCGTATGAAGTTCCGGGAGTTTTTTATACCCGGAAGGTAGACAACCCCAATACAGAACACTCCAATTCCCAGGACATTCCCTATTTTTTACAACAGGTATTTTCTTTGAAACATTGCAACAGGTATTTTCTTTCTTTTCTCCGAGGTTGGAATTCAAGAAAACATTGCGAAACATTGCAACAGGTATTTTCTTTGGTATTTTCTTTCTCCGAGGTTGGGAGGTTGGAATTCAGGGCCAACGGCCCGGCTCAACAAAGCCCGGCCCGTGAGGGCCGGGATTACCGCAGCCAGGAGCGTCAAGGGCCGAAGGTCCGACTCAACGTGGCTGGTCCGCAAGGGCCGGATCTCGGTGCATGGGGAACGTTTGCTGCGGCCCGGGCCCGGCCCTCACGGACCGGGTCGAGTTGAGCCGGGCCCT
>PXAS01000309.1 GCA_003565815.1 PVC group bacterium | reverse complement strand
TCACCCGGCACTCGGGTGTATCCGCCGACACGCGTTCAGATCCTTTCCCATCGCTTCACTTTTAGTCTTGCTGCGAGACCACCCGAATCCCCGCTGTGGATGGTGGGTGACGACTACTGCGCACCAAAACACACTAAATCGCGTGTTTTTCCCGGGTCATGTGTTTGCTTGCCGGGTTGATTTTATTGTTTTTCCCGGCGACTTTCCTGGTGTTTGAGTTATCTTCCTGATTCCCAATCCTTCCGAATGCCGGAAAGCTTTCCCCAAAAAGTTCCGAGTGTCGGAAGCCGTGTTTTTTCTCGTTCCGAGCGTCGGAAACATTGATATAGGCATTTTTTTCTACGATATTTCATAAGTTTGACTTACGATTTACCGCAAAACATCGAAACACAGCGAAATATAGCAACATGTACCGCCGGGAATGCGTGGTCGCAGGCAGGGGTGCCTTCGGCGCGGATATAGGATATGTCCTTCGACACCCCTTCGACCCTTCGGCAAGCTCCCTTCGGCAAGCTCAGGGTCTTCGAGAGAATCGCTCGCAAGCTCGCTGGATATGGGGAATACGATTGCATCATCCCTGAGTGGGTCGGCTGTGAGGGTCTTTTTATGTGGTCGCGGACGGCTTCGAGCAGTGCGGAGACGCAGAGCTTGCGGCAGCGTTGGAGGACAAAAAATATGGAGGGGGCGCGTCCAGCGCCGGAATCCACTGCTTCTAAATCGGTACAACAGGTAGTCTACGGCTGCGAAACCGATGGTTTGCAAACCGATAGTTTGGGAAGCTTTAAAATTTTTGATAGCAGAGATAGGTTTTTCCGACCCGGCGCATACCGATCAGGGCCAAGGCCTTGCCGGAGAGGGTCTCGAGATCCGCGTCCCGGGTTACCAGCCCGGGAAGGTCCCGCTCCCAAAAATCCGCAGTCAGATGTTCAAGGGTTTCTTTCATGGTATGATTCTTTCCTGTATTTAAGGATAAATCAATAAAAAAGCTTCCTTTAATTTATGAAAGTATTTTACGGTCCGCCTGCTACACAAGTCAGTAAGCGGGGTCCTGTGAAAGAAAATCCTCAAGGGGGATGCTATCCCACCGCTTCCACGAGAGGAGTGCTGGCCGGAGTGAGTCACACAATTGTGCATTCCCTCTCTTCCGTCCTTTGTCCGGCGAAGCGATCCTTTGGAAAATACGATTCGATGGCGGATGAACTCCGAGTCAGAAAATGAAGAACACCTTTTCTTCATCAACCGGATAGGTTGTGGCTATGGGAAAGGAGGTTCGGACCGTATTTTGATCAATCTTTCTGCTTTTTCCGTTTGACGAAAGGCATGCGTTCGGTTTAAGAGGAGCATTATCCTTGAAAAAGTGAAAAATTTAACGATTGAGGGCGGACAACCCGGAATATCCGGGGTAAGATCGCAGTCAACGCACAACCCCCAAACCACATGTCATCGCAACTTTTTACCACCACACACAACACCTTGGCCCGGCTGACTTTGCTGCTGTTTGTCCTTGGCGCCGCCGGTTTTCTGGGATTCATGGATTTGATCCATCGTTCGCCGTATGTGCGATACACGAAGGTTCGGCGGGAGCAACCGGTTCCTTTCAGTCACAAGCATCACACCAACATGGGGATTGACTGCCGGTACTGCCACACGTCCGTGGAAGTGAGTGGTTTTGCGAACATTCCCCCGACCCAGACCTGTATGAATTGCCACGGCGAAATTTACAACGAGGCGCCGATTCTGCAGCCGGTGCGGGACAGTTATGCCTCCGGGGAATCCTTGGAATGGACCCGGGTACACGACCTCCCGGATTTCGTGTATTTCAATCATGCCATCCACGTGAACAAAGGCATCGGTTGCGCCACCTGCCATGGCCGGGTGGATCAAATGCCTTTGACTTGGCGTGAGAAACCCCTGTTTATGAAGTGGTGTCTGGAATGTCACCGCGATCCGGCGCAGAACGTGCGCCCGAAAGATAAAATTTTCGACATGGCCTTTGATCCCGCCAGTCTTTCCCGCGAAGAGCGGGAGGCGCTGGTGGAAGAATACGGGATCGACCATGCCAACCACCGTCTCACCAACTGCGCGATTTGCCACCGATGAAGAATCCCCCCAGCCCCACATCTTTTGGAGACAGTCACCTGCGTTTGGACTTGCCGCGGATGCGCAAGATCCAGGAGGACGACTGGAAAAACCGCGACCGCAGGATTTACCGCAGCTTGCTGGAGCGCGACGCCACCGAATTGCCGGTTGCGTCCGCCGCTCCTTCCGGAGCTTCGGAATCCGAAGGGGAGGGCGTGGACCGTCGTTCGTTCATGAAACTCATGGGCGGAAGCGTGGCCCTGGCGGGGATGGCCGCCTGCACCAAGCAGCCCAAGGAATTGATCGTCCCCTACGTGAAGGCGCCGGAGGAACTCATTCCCGGCAAACCGCAGTTTTATGCCTCCGGATACATGTTCGGCGGCTTTGGACAGGGTGTGCTCGTCGAATCCCACATGGGACGTCCCACCAAAATCGAAGGGTTGGAGGGGCATCCCGCCTCCCGCGGCGG
The DNA here is from genome assembly GCA_003565815.1 of PVC group bacterium. GTDB lineage: Bacteria > Verrucomicrobiota > Kiritimatiellia > SS1-B-03-39 > UBA6053 > PXAS01. Next base: position 3,034 of record PXAS01000309.1, on the reverse strand, counting down.
CACGGATACCTTTGCGCAGGCCTCGGTTTTGGATTTGTATGATCCCGACCGTTCCCAAGCCAGCCTGAAAAATGGACTCCCCAAGGACTTCAACACCTTCCGGAGCGAATTGGAACACGTGTTGGGCAATCTCCCCGGCGGAAAAGGCTTCCATTTGGTGTTGCCGCCCAGCAGTTCCCCCACGGAAAAACGCCTTCTGGACGCGGTGCTGGAAAAATATCCGCAAGCCAAAATCCATGTCTATGACGCGGTGGGCACGGACAACGAATACGCGGGCACCGAACTTGCCCACGGCAAACCCATGCAGGTCGTGCCCCGTTTGAATGAAGCCGATGTGATTTTGTCCCTGGATGCCGACTTCCTCGGCTGGAGCCATGCCCGGGCCCGGATCATTCGCGATTTTGCGGACCGCCGCCGTTTGGCCGACGACGTCGAGCGCAACCGCTTGTACAGCATTGAATCTTCTTTCACGCAAACCGGCGCGAATGCCGACCATCGTTTGCCCGTGCGGGCCGCGCGGGTACATAGCCTGGCGCGGGCCGTGGCCGCGGCCCTGGGGTTGGGCGGAAAAGCGCCGGACCTTTCGGAAAAAGAAGGCGCGTGGGTCTCCGCCCTGGTGCGGGATTTGCGTCGGGCGGGCCACAAGGCGTTGGTCTTGGCGGGGGAAAACCAGCCGCCCGAAGTACACGCCATCGCCCATGCCCTCAATCAACATTTGGGCGCCGTGGGGACCACCGTGGATTTGATCGAACCCGTGTTGAACGGACCGTTGAATGCCCGCGAAGATTTCCTCTCCCTGGTCAAGGACATGCACGACGGCAAGGTCAAGGCTTTGATGATGGTCGGGGTCAACCCGCTTTACTCCGCGCCGTTGACCCTGCGTTTTGAGGACGCCCTGACCAAGGTGCCCTTCTCCGCGCACATGGGCCGATACGTGGACGAAACCGCAAAGCGTTGTCTGTGGCACCTTTCGCTCACCCATTATTTGGAAACTTGGGCGGACATGGCCGCTTTTGACGGCACCTTGTCCATCGCCCAGCCGCTTATCGCCCCCCTCTACAACAGCCGGAGTTTGATTGAGTTGCTGTCCATCATCGCGGACGATGAAAAAACGGCCCATGAATTGATTCAGGAAACATGGAAAATCCGTACCGGATTGGGCAACGACGAGCTTGGGTTCCGCCGCTTTTGGCGCACCGCCCTGCACGATGGATTCATTCGGGACACGGAGGCCCGGGCCTGGCGGGGGCTGAAGGTGAACACCGCCTTCCTCAATACGCCATATGCCGAAGAAAACGCCGATTTCGGAGTGGAAGTCGTCTTTCGTCCGGATGGACGCGTTTGGGACGGCGAAAGCGCCAACAATCCCTGGTTGCAGGAATTGCCCGCCCCGATCAGCACCCTGACTTGGGACACCGCAATTTTGATGAGCCCCAACACGGCCCGCAAATTCCGGATCAAACTCACCAACGAAAACGTGCAGAGTCGCGAAAGAGTGCGTCCCACCGTGCAGATCGTGGAAATCAATCTCCGCAACCGCACCGTGCAGGGACCCGCATTGGTGATTCCGGGTCATCCCGACGACACGTTGACCGTGACCCTCGGCGGCGGTCGTGAAATGGGCTCGGTGGCCAAAGGGGTTGGCTTTAACGCGTCCTTTTTGCGGTCTTTCGCTAACCAGTGGTTCGAGCAGGGCGCGACCTTGCGCGTTCTCAAGCGGGAAATGCAATTGGCGTTGACCCAAGACCATTTTCCGTTGCAGGCGGACGGTCGGGCCATCATCCGTCAGGCCAGCCTGCCGCAGTACCGGGCCGACCCGGATTTTGCCAAGCAGATGGGGCACGAATTTCCCCGGAAATACACCCTGTATCCCGAATGGGACTATACCAAGGGAAATCAATGGGGCATGGTCATCGATTTGAACACCTGCATCGGCTGCAGCGCCTGCATGGTCGCCTGTCAGGCGGAAAACAACATTCCCACCGTCGGCAAAGACGAAGTGATGAACAGCCGTCACATGAACTGGATCCGCGTGGACCGGTACTTCGAGGAAACCGATTCCGGCGATACCCGCCTGCACGTGATGCCCATGGCCTGCGTGCATTGCGAAAACGCCCCTTGCGAGACCGTTTGCCCCGTTGGCGCCACCATGCACAGCAACGACGGCCTGAACATGATGGTCTACAACCGTTGCGTCGGCACGCGGTACTGCTCCAACAACTGCCCCTACAAGGTGCGGCGCTTCAACTTCGGCAAATATACCGATGACGAAACCGAGAGCATCAAACTGCAGCGCAACCCCAACGTCACCGTCCGCCTCCGCGGGGTGATGGAAAAATGCACCTACTGCGTGCAGCGCATCAACAATGCCCGCATCGACGCCAAGGTGGCCAACCGCCCCATGAAAGACGGGGACGTCATCACCGCCTGTCAGTCCGCCTGCCCCGCCGGCGCGATTGTATTCGGAGACATCAATGATCCCAACAGCGAAGTGACCCGTTTGAAGAAGCACCCGCTGAACCACACCATTCTCGAATCCCTCAACACCCGCGCCCGCACCAGTTATTTGGGCAAAGTGCGGAATCCCAATCCCGTGCTGGAGCCGGAGGCGATGCATCGCCTGACCTTTATGCACGGACCGGGCGGGCATCATGCCCACGATGAAGAGGGAACCCACGTCCATCATCAAGACCGCCAGCACTAAGATTTTCGGAGAATCCACCACATGTCATCAGAAGTGAAAAGAGATCCGGACGGCCAACTGCCTTACATCAGTGGCCACGATTTGGAATCGGTGAGCAACAAGATTTCCGCCGTGACCTTGCGTCCCATGCGGGAAATGCCCAAATTCTGGTATGGCGGCCTGTTGGTTGGCGTGACGCTGTTGCAGTTGCTCTTCCTGGCCATTTACATGCTGATTACCCGGGGAACCCGGATTTGGGGCTTGAATGTTCCCGTGGCCTGGGGCTTTGCGATTATCAACTTCGTGTGGTGGATCGGCATCGGACATGCCGGGACGCTGATTTCGGCGATT
>PXAS01000070.1 GCA_003565815.1 PVC group bacterium | reverse complement strand
TGAACAAAACAAAGCATGGCATTTCTTTTGCGGATACGTTCGCAGTATTTGAAGATGCCAGTGCACTGACGTTGGACCAGATTGTAAAAGGTGAACAACGCCATGTGACGATTGGGATGGATGCTTTTGGTAGAGTTCTTGTCGTTGTCTACACGTGGCGAGGTGAGATTATCCGCATCATCTCGGCACGTAAAGCTACGCGGACAGAGGTACGACAATATGAAAGCGAATTATGACTTCAGTGAAGCACGGCGTGGAGCAGTGGCTCCTCAGCCCGGAAACAAAACTCGGATCACGATTCGACTAGATCGGGATATCGTAGCTTGGTTTAAGTCGAAAGTGGAATCTGAGGGCGGCGGAAGTTACCAAACTCTTCTGAATGATGCTCTTCGGGCTTACACTCAGCATGAAGATAAGTCCCTTGAAAAACTTCTCCGCAAAGTCGTTCGTGAAGAAATTAAGAAAGCTTCCTGAACCCAGGCGAACCATGCGCTGGTGATGACAATACTCGTTGAACTCGCATTGCACCACAGCTTTGACGTAGCCGAAAAATGTCCACTACAGTAGCCATTCTTTTATCTCTAGCAGCCTGACGGACCCTGGGGGTTCAAGCCCATTCAAATTTGGAATCTTCCGAAAAAAGATGATATAAAAAAGCGTGTATCTTGCCGCTGGATTGTACATAAGTTATTGACGTGAAGTCAGGAAGATATGGCCACGGGTTTGAGTTTGACTGCGTTTTTTCACCACGGAGAGACGGAGATCACAGAGGACATTCACGGAGGCATTGGTTGCGGATGAAATCAGCGTTAGAATTCCAAGATACTTTGTGCCGCCAACACGCCGGATTGTAGGGCGCCTTCGATGGAAGCGGTTTCTAGAAAATCCCCGGCGCGGATGACCGCCCGGGGTTCAGGGGCGGTTCGTGAAGGGGGGGTGAGCCAGCCCAGTCCTTGGGCGGGTAGGGCGCGGGGAATTTCCATGCGGTCCAGAAGCTCCCAGGACTTCACGTCTTGACCGAAGAGGGCGGCGAGTTCCCCGCGCACATCGCTTTCGGCGGAGGCGGGATTGAGACTGGACACCGAGACCAGGTGCTTGCCCTCCGGCGCAAGGTTGGGATGGAGTTCGCTGGGCGCGGTAAGGGTGTTGAGGTGTTTTTGACCCGGACAAAGCACCAGCCAGGGGCCGGTCCATGGACGTTTCTCACAAGCATAGTAAAAACAGGAAGTGCCGCGGGCCTCCGGGCTTTCGCTTTGTTCTGCCCAGGGGTCGCGGGCGTCCACCACGCGTTCCGCCTCCCGCCATTCGCCCGTTTCCAGACGCACGCCACCGGGTTGGATTTCCGCCACCCGCGCGTTCATCCGCAGTTTTTCGCGGGGTAGCGCGGCCACAAGTTGGTCGGGAATCGCCTGCATGCCTTCGCGGGGAAGCGTCGCGCGGCCTTTTGCGAAGAGGCTGAACACAAAATGAAACATCCTGGAGGAGGTGGCGAGGTCGGGTTCAAGAAAAATTCCGCCCAGAAAAGGACGCCAAAAGTGCGCCAAAGCCCGGTCGGAAAACCCGCGTGCGCGCAAAAATTCCAGGGTCGTTTCATCTGGGACCGACAGTGCTTTCGCTGTCTCCATGGCTTTCACCCGCAGGGTCAGGCGGCCGAGGCGCACCAGGTCGGGGATGGGCAGCGGCCCCCGCAGGGTTTGTGGCAAGCGACCCGGATGACGGAGCGGATCCGCGAGGGTGTCCATTCCGCCGGGCCGTGCGACGAGGGCGCCGGAGGCGTAAGGTTTTAGGTCCAGCGCCTCCAGATGCAAAAGCTTCGCGGCGGTGGGATACGCGTCGAGGAAAACCTGAAACCCAAGATCCAGGACAAATCCGTTTTTCCGGATGGAACCGACGCGTCCGCCCCACCGGTCCGATGCTTCATACAATTCAAAAGGGACGGCGGTTTCGTGCAGCGTGGTCGCGCAAGCCAACCCCGCCATACCACCGCCAACAATCACAACTGGTTTTTTCATGGAGTTCATCATAGCGCGGAATGTCGGAAAAAAAAGCCCCCCGCTCCGTTGGCCTTGGGTATGTTTTTTGGTCGGATCTTTAATCAATTGTGAGATGCGACCTGTTTTTTTCTAGGTCGAACCCTTTGGTTTTCCCCAATTCGATCCAGTTGGATGCCTTGTAACAGGTTCCCGCATAGGCCTCCAGATCCACAAAGGTCTCCGCAAACAGAATCCCGTGTCCGTAACGCTCCATCCAGTCCCGCTCCAGCCGCTCCAAACACAGCTTCAACACCTTCGAGGCCAGATTTGGACACTCTCCCCGCTTCATCCTCAACAGAAAACGGCTGTTGGATACCAGAAAGTGCAGACGGTTTCGACGCTGTTGATCGCTCCAGCCAATGAAATGGTCCCGGCCTTTAATATGGTAGGCGGCTCCGCTCCAGCCAAGCAAAGCAATCCAATCCCCTTCGTATTCTGCGACATGGCGGATCTGCTCGCCCACCAGAGTCGCGTTGTGAAGATAGTGCTCCTGCTCGATCAGCCGATTCCAGAGCGGTTTTTCATGTTCTTGGATCGGGCGAAGTGTTACCCTGTCCAAGATATCCTGTCCTGTGTTTTCGTTTTTGTCCATGCTCCGAGTGAAGCACATGGGGCGGGATGGACGAGGGGGTCATCTCCGGCGAGTGCCGGTGAAATTCCGCGGATGGCCGTACCCGGCATCCGGATCCCGGCTGGTTTCCGTTCGGGTGACCTTGCGCCCATCCTCCTCGACATCATATGTGAACCAGATGCGCTCCACGAATTCGCCTTCGCGGTACACCGTGGTGACTGCGGGACGGGTCTCCTCGGAACTGCGCTCCACGCTGGAGTCGGGATGCGTGAATTGGTGAACACGAACCTCCCCCTCCTCCAAGGACGCACGGACATTCTCGGGGGGAGCTTTTGGGCGGTACTCCGTCACCGTCTGCGCCTCGCGCCGCTTCCCTTCGGGTGCGCCATCGGTGAACGCGGAGAACAACCCCTCCAAGTCCTCATCCTCCACCTCGGCAGGCTCCGAATCCTCGACATATTTGACCTCCTGACGATGGACCCGGATGGGTTGGATTTCGAGGTCCCTCCGCCCCTTTTCGTCATAATCAAAGGCTTCCCAACGGCCATCGTCGTGTCGTATGATTTTGACCTTCCCCTGACGAAAGGAGGGTTCTGTGTAGTATGTGTACGTCTGCACCGAGACCTCGTTCCTGTACTCCACCCGGCGCTCCACCTCCTTCCACGCTCCATCCACCGAGGCATCGACATGGGTGGTGGTCCGGAATCCTCCGTAGGCCCACCTTTGGGTCACGCGGTAAAAACGGGTGCGGTCTTCGTTGTACCCTTGCTCCAAAACGCCTTCCATCACTTCCCAGTTTTCATCGAAAAAAAACGCGTGGTAGAGGCCCATCCGATTTGTCGCCATGCGGATCCGCTGGATTCGCCCCGAAGGATAATGCGTCGTCACCTGCAACGCGGGATTCGTGTAGCCACTGTAGTGCTCAAGAAAGTACTCCGCACGGGGGCGGATCCCTTCGGGCTCCATGAACCGTCCCTCCGCCGTTTCGGCGGAAGGCGCCTCCAAACCCTCGTAGTGGGTGACCCGGTAGCTTTCCCCCCCCTCATCCCTCAGGAGAATCAGATGGCTGGAGCTTCGCGCATGGGTGATCGCCCCCGTCTCATCGGTCTGAAGCGTCAACCCCAAATCCTCCAACGTTTTTGGGGCGCCATCCGCAGGATGCCAAATGGCGACGGCGCCGAAGGGCTGGTTTTCCCCTCCCTGCGCGTACATGAGAAATCGGTCCCCTCCCGATTCGGTGAGTTCGTAATAAAACGGGTCGGAGCTGACCGGTTCTCGTTCCGCATTCAGCATGCGGACCCGCACGGGCTCCTCCTCAGCCGCCTCACCCTCAAAGGTATGCGATCCCTCTTCAAAGTGCGCGTTGACAAAAATCCTGTCATTCTGCGTGACGAGCACACGGCGGGGGGCGTCGCCCGGTTCATAAGCGGACACGCGCTGCACCGCATAACGGAGGACAAAGCGCACCTGATTTCGCTGAAAAACATCCCCCTTGTGCACTTCGGGGTTAATATAAAAGTTCCCGGAATTGAGCAACTCCCCTCTGTGCAGTCTCGGATGAAAGCTCAGCTTTGGAAAATCATCCCCCGAAACGCCCTCCCGCGACGGGAGCACCCCCTCCCCCAGCTTCCAGCCGATGCGGCGGCTCTCCGTCACAAGGGAAACTGCGGAAACATACGATGTGACGAAAAGGAACAACAACGCAAACGTGAACCCAGGAGTCCTGCCCGCCCTGGCGAAAACATACGTTTTGCTTCTACACATCATGGTGGATAGGAAATCGCTTTTCGCGCTTTGAGCGCGTGAGGCGGTTTCGGGGTTGTGAGGTGGGCGAACATGGGGGAATTCTGGGGAAATGAGGGGCGGAAGTCAAGGCGAAACCGCCTGCCCGCGTTCACCGGGGGCCGGGACGCGCCCCGGACCCCGGTGAACGCGGGTGCGAGGCCGTTTTTGGCTGAATGAAGACAGAATCCTCCCGTCGCAGTCGCTCAGGCGTTTGCGTGGAAGAGCACGGGTTCGGTGTCGTAGTCGGGAAAGGGGTCTTGGTCGATGGGCTCGTAGACCCACGAGCCATTGTCGATTGATGATTGATGATTTACGATGGAAAGTCTATCCGTATAGGTTAGAACCGGGTTGATGAATGAAGATTTTTGAGACACAGGACTCTGTATGAATCAAGAAGAACTGAAGGAACGATGCAAGGTGTTGGCTTTGCGTGTGATGAGTTTGATTGACCACCTGCCGAAATCTGTGCAGGGCAGAGTTGTTGCTGATCAGATCATGCGATCAGCAAGTTCCGTCGCCGCAAAAACCCGAGCCGCCTGCAGAGCTCGTTCCAAGGCAGAGTTTGTCGCAAAGCTTTCCATTGTAGTGGAAGAAGCCGACGAAACAGTCCTCTGGCTTGAACTCATTCAAGACGGGAAGCTTCTCCCTGAAAACAGAGTCGGGAATTTGCTGGAGGAAGCTAACGAGATTACCGCCATCATGGTGGCAAGCCGTAAAACCGATTCCTCTTGAATCGACAATCGGTTCATCATTGATGATTGTTGATCGATGATTTAAGATTGAATCTGAAATGCAACTTCTAATTCTCACTCAGACTCCGGTGTACTGATATTGAAAATCTGATCAATACGACTTGACGTAGATATCAATAATGATACCATATTCTAATGTCCAAGATTGATCAGATTCTCGAGCAAATGCGGCAAAGTCCCAACGGGATACGCTTCGCAGACCTTTGCTGGGTATGTGATCACTTTTTTGGCGAGGCCCGGCAACGGAAATCGAGTCATCGGGTTTACAAGACTCCATGGCAGGGTGACCCTCGATCCTATATTCAAAATGCAAAAGGAAAAGCAAAATCCTACCAAGTAAAGCAGATCCTGAAAGCCATTGAGAGGTTAGATTATGAAAACAATTGAGAATGACCATTACACCTATCGAGTCACTTGGTCCGATGAGGATCAGGAGTATGTGGGC
>PXAS01000398.1 GCA_003565815.1 PVC group bacterium | reverse complement strand
CCCGTCGTCGATCTCAGTAAACCTGAGGGTCGCCCCAGTCTCCGTAACCGACACCACCCGCAAATCATTGACCTGCCCAGGGTTGCTGATCTCCGGCTCTGGCTCCGGCTCCGGCTCTGGCTCGGGTTCCGGCATGGGCTCCGGCTCGGGTTCTGGCTCTGGCTCCGGCATGGGTTCTGGCTCTGGCTCGGGCTCCGGCTCCGTGACCGCCAGGGCTTCGGGTTCGGGGGCCGCTTCTTCGGGGAGGGGCGGCGGGGGGGAGATCCCGGGCAGGTCCGGTTCCCCCGGTTCCTCGGGCGCCGGGGGCGGTGCTTCGGCGCTTTGTTCGGCCTTGAGTCCACTGATCGTGGGGAGTCCGCGGCGGTTGAGCCAGTTTTCGGTGCGCTCGGGCAAAACGGTGTAGATGACCGCGAACATGACTCCGCAGAACATGAGCACCAGGATCGTCATCATCAGCGCCATGCGACGCTGGGAACGGCGCAGCATTTTGTTGAGCCGCTCCTCCGAACGCTGGGCGCGTTCGAGCAAAAGCTGGGTGGTTTTGTCCATGGACAGGAGGGTGTCGTTAAAGCGGTTGACGGATTCGCCCATGTTGCGGTGGTTGTCCAGGCTGGTTTCCATCTGGTCGTGCATGAGCTTGAGCATTTCCGCGTGCTGACCGGTGTAGTCGGCGAGCTGCCGCACGCTCTCGACCGCTTCGGGCAGGTTTTCCAAGGACTGCACCAGTTTTTTCTGGGCCCGCACCTGTTGGTCCATGTTTTCGCGAATGGCGCGCACGAGGGCAAGGACTTCCCGGGAGCCGGATTCCATGGTGCTGATTTGCTTTTTGCGGCGCGCGGGGGGGCTGACTTTTTCCCAGAGGGAATACTGGGGTGGCTCGACGTCTTTCACGGGTACGGGATCCAACTCCGCCTCGTCGAATTCGCTCGCCTCGTCGTCCGCGGGCCGGTGTTCTTCCGTCGCCTGCGTTTGGGATGACGCGGGCATTTCCGGCACGGGTGCGGGCGCTTCGCGTTCGGGGCTTTTGGCTTTTTTCGCGGGAATGTTTTCTTCTTCCGGGTGTGGATCTTCCAGGTTCACGTGGGCTTCCTCAGGGGGTTGACGTTCAATATACGCACACCATAGTGGATCTGCCGGGTTTCGCAAGCTTGAAGCGGGGATGGAAGCGGATATGGCGGGAACCCGCGCTTGGGCGGATGCCTCCGCGGCTTTTTCGGGATTATGGCACCAATGGAGACAGGCGGTCGTCGGGCACCCAGCCGAGGTTGTCGTTGGCGCGGATGCGGGTCCATTGGCGGGTGCTTTCCTCGACGCGAACCACGGAACCGCCGGGGAGGGCGAAATGGGCGGTGGCGTTTTCGTGGGGTTCGAAGCGGGCGGTGACTTCTTCGCCGAGGAGGACGGCTTCCTTGCGGGCGGGCAAGGGGCTGGAGGCCCAAATGCCCCAGCCGCCCAGGAGGAGCAAACCGGCAAGGAGAGGAAAGACCCAGGGGCCGGCTTGCCGGACTTGATCGAGTTTCATGCGGGCGATGCCGAAGAGGGCCAGCGCCCATAGGGAGAGAAACCAGATGCGCCGCCAAATTTCCGGGGGCAGAAACGCGCTGGCGCGGCGTTGCAAGGGAAGGGGGGGGATTTCCGCGCCCAACGCGTCCACGGCCAATCGGTAATTCGCGCGGAGATCGGGGTCGCCGGGGGCGAGCCATTGCGCGAGGCGGTAATGTCCGGCGGCCATGTCGGGACGTCCCATGCGCAAGGCGCTGTTGCCGAGGTTGTATTCAAGGGCGGCGGAGGTTTTGCCGTCGACGCGGAGTTCGGAAAACAGGGCGTAGGCTTCGGCATATTCGCCGTCATCGTAAGCGGTCGACGCGGCGTCCCAGTCCGCCACGGCGTGGGGCAATGCCATCCACAGGGTCAGGCCAAGGCAGAGGGTGAATTTGCTCATGAACGCACCTCGGCGTCCAGTTTGAGCATGAAGCGGGTGAAATCGTCGGCGGTTTCCGTGAGCCCCTCCGGCGTATCTCCCCCGGCAAAGCGTGCCCGTTCGCAGCGTTTGAGCCAGTCCCGCAGGGTTTGCAGGGTTTCGGGGGCGAGGCGGATTTCGAGATGGGTGGAGATTTTCGCGGCATCCACTTCCCCGGGGGGGATGCGGAAACGGTCGCCCAAATATTCGGCCAGGCATTGCCAGAGGGCTTCGTGCAGGTCGGCGGCATTCCGCTCGCGGGTTTTCAAGTCGTCGAGTTGTTTGCGCAGTTTGCGGGGCGCTTGTTTTTGACGGGCCAGGGCGGGGTCGTCGAGAAGTTGCTGCCGCTGCCGCATCCAGAGGCCGGCGAGCGCCCACAGCATGAGGGGCAGTCCGCTGAGGGTGGTGAAGGCGAGGGCGTTGCCGCCGGCGAGGGAGCGCAACGGGCCCGGGGCGGGTTTGAGGTACACCAGATCCTCGCCCAAAATCGTGGGGCCGGTTCCGAGGCGCAGGGACCCGGCGCCGCCGAGCATGGCCCCCGCGTCCCGGGCCGGGGCGGGCTCGACTTCAAGGGAGAAGGGTCCGATTTCGAGGGTTTCGTACTTCCACTCGTCGGGATTGAAAAATGAAAAACGGAGTTTGGGGATTTTCGAAATTTCGGGATGGCGGGGGACGATGACTTGTTCGAGGATTTTCCGTCCCCGCAGTCCGTCGCGGGTGATGTCTTCCTCCACGAGACGGGGGGTGAAGACTTGGAAGTCATCGCTTTCCTGCATGCTGGGGGGAAGCAGGTTGCGCAAGTTGCCGCTGCCGTTGACCTGGGTGCGGAGGGTGATGGGTTCGCCGACGCGCAGTTGGCGGGGCGAGGCGGTCCCCTCGAACACAAAGCGGCCCACGGCGCCGCTGAAATCGTGGGGACGGCCTTCGCGGGGCGGGGATTCGACGGTGATTTCCACCGGATCGGGGGCAATGCGGACGCTGCGGCGGGTCATGCGGCGACTGAACATGCCGCGGTTGCGGCTGATGTCGTCGGCGGGTTCCAGCACTTGTACCAGGAATTGCGGCTCCAGGGTGCGCTCGCCGGGGGAAACGGGCACGGCGTGGGTGGTGTATCGGCGGACCATGTAGCGGGTGCCGTCGATGACCCGGTCGCGCTGTTGGTAGGATTGCCAGTCGCCGACCTCGAAACCGGCGGTGTCGAATTGGGCCAGTTTTATGTCGTCGAGTTGATGGACGCTGTAGAGGGTGACGGTCAGTTGCACGGGCTGGTGGACGAGGGCCCGCTCATGGCTGGCCTCCAGGGAGATGATCAAGTCCTCGGTGCCGCTCACCACCCGGGCTTCGTTGACTTTCAAGGTGACGGGGCCGACTTCCGTGGTGCGGTTGTTCACGGTCATGTCGTAGGGGCCGATGGTGAAGGTCCCCGTGCGGGTGGGCTGGAGTTCGTAAACAAAGGAGGTGCTCTGCGCATTGTTGACGAGGGTGAAATTCCGGGACGTGCCCCGCACGCGGATGCCCTCGGGCAAGTCGAGCCTGGGGGTTCCCCCGCTGACATTCCCCGAAATTTCCAAGGTGAGTTGCGCGGTGTCGTCCATGCTGATTTCCCGGGGGGACAGGGACAGGCTCACCTGCGCCCCGGCGGTGAGGGCGGTCAGCGCGGACATCATCAAAATGGCGAAACGTATTTTCTTCATGGGAAAGCGGGGTTGGACATGCTCGATCTGGTTCAATTACCAATCTTTTTCCACGGGAATTTGGCGGCGGTGCCGATTGCGGAGGATTTCATCGCGAAGTCGGCGTTCCTGTTCCAGAAGCGCATTCAATGTACTTTCGATTTCATCGTCGGTCAAGTCATCCAATTCGGGGTCCATTTCCATTTCCCGGGGGTCATCCTCTTCTCCGGGATCGGCGGGGGCGGGGTCCCCTTCCGCTTCGTCTTCACCGGGATCGCCCTCTTCGGGCCGGGTGTCGTCGTCCTCCTCCTCATCGCCGGGTTGGGGTTCGGGATCGTCTTCCCCCTCTTCGGATTCATCCGCCTCGCCGGGTTGCGGTTGGGGTTCCTGATCCTGTTCATCGTCGCCGTCCTCCTGATCCTGGTCCTCATCCTCATCTTCCTGATTTTCGGGGGGCGGAGGCGGGGGTTCGTTTTCTTCCACGAATCTCAGTCTGCGGTGGGCGAGTTCGAGGTTCTGTTTGGCGGCTTCGGAGGTGGGATCGTCCATGAGGGAGGCGATGTAGGATTCGATGGCTTCGCCCATTTGCTCCTTGGCGGTGTCGAAATCCTCTTGGGAAAAGGCCCGTTCTCCGGCGGCCAGGTGGGCGTTGCCGCGCAGGAGGCGGTGGCGGGCCCGGTCGGCGGCCGCTTCGAAACCTTGGATTTTTTCAAAGGCCTCGAGGGCGTCTTCGGGGCGATCGGCGCGCATCCAGGCCATGGCTTCGGCCAGGCGGACGGCATCGAGGTTGATTTCGCCGGGCTCGCCTTTTTCGGCGGCGAGCGCAAACGCGCGGGCGGCTTCGGCCAAAGTGGCGGGGTCGGCGTCTTCTTCGTCCGCTTCATACAGCCTGCGGGCTTCGCGCAGCACATGGCGAATCTGAAAGGGGGTCAGGTCCCCGACGTCTTCGAGGGAAACCGGTTCCTCTTGGGCCAATGCGGGCATTGCCGGCAAAAAGAGCAGAAGCCACCAACGTTTCATGCCGTCCTCCTTTCCGTCCAGAGCGCGGGCAGGCGGGCGAAACCCTCCAGAAAGAGGAGAAAGACGCCGAGTCCAAGAAAGAGTTGGTAGCGGTCTTCCATCTGACGGATGCGGGTGTTTTCGAGTTGGGCTCTTTTGAGGGGGGCCAGGCCCTGCTCGATGAGGTGGTCGACGCCGAACGCCTGCTGGGAAGCGCGGGTGTAGAGTCCGTTGGTTTGGCGGGTGAGGCGCAGGAGCGTGCTTTCGTCGAGGCGGGACATGATCACTTCGCCCTGGCGGTTGCGCAAATAACCGCCGCCTTCTTCTTCGGGCAGGGGAATGAGGGCGCCTTCGGGGTCCCCAATGCCAATGGCGAACACGCGGATCTCCGCGGCGCGCAATTCTGCAATCACCGCCTCCAGATCGCCTTCGTGGGCTTCGCCGTCGGAGATCAACAGAATCACCCGGTCGGCTTCCCCCGGTTCGGCCTCGAAGGATTCCTTGGCCCTGCGGAGTCCGGCTTCCAAATTGGTGCCGCCGCGGGGGATGATGCCGGGAAAGACATCGTCGAGATGCATCATGAAGGCGCCGTAATCGAGGGTGAGGGGGCAGAGCACTTGGGCGTCCCCCGCGAATCCGACGAGGCCGATGCGGTCCCCGTCCAGGGCGCGGACGAGTTCCTCGATTCCCCATTTGGCCCGTTGCAGGCGGGTGGGGGTGATGTCGTTGGCGCGCATGCTGTTGGAGGTGTCGAGCACGACCATGATTTCCAGGCCGTGGCGTTCCACGTCCCGCCAGGTGTATCCCCATTGGGGGCGGGCCAGGGCGAGGCAGACCAGCAACAACCCCACGCCCGCCAGCGCTTGGCGGAGGAGGACAAGGTTGTTCAGGGGACCCGCCGACATTTTTCCGCGGACCGCATCGGGGAAAAAGCGTTGCAATCGACGGTGGCGGTAATGAAGGAGAATGCCGGCGATGAT
>PXAS01000165.1 GCA_003565815.1 PVC group bacterium | reverse complement strand
GACTGTGACCGACAACCTCGGAGCGACGGGCACCGACATAGTGACAATCATCGTGAACACCCCACCGGTCGCCAATGCTGGACCTGACCAAGTCGTCACCGACGACAACGGAAGCGGCGACGCGGACGTCACGCTCGACGGCAGCGGCTCCAGTGACACGGACGGGACTATCGTCAGCTACGTCTGGACCGTGGATGGCAGCCAAATCGCAACCAACGTCAATCCCACCGTCACCCTACCCGTGGGCACTCACACCGTCACCCTGACGGTGACCGACAACGATGGTGCAACAGACACCGACACGGTGACGATCACCGTGGACGCGCCACCCACTCCTGTAAACGTCACCTATGACTTCGGGACCAATACGGGCAAAACGACATGGCAAGACGCTGGATTTACCCTCACCAACGAGAACGGGATAACGGTCACCAATCAGACGGACAGCGTTCGCTTCGTCGCGCCGGACAACAATACCCTGCGAACTGCCGGGATCACCCAAACCTTCACCGGTCTTGGCGGGGGCTTGAGAAGCGATTTCAGCATCACCGCGGATTTTGGGTTGAATCGTTTCCAGAGCTGGGTTTCCGGCGGTCGTCCGGGCAGTATCATTTTGTTCGCCGACAGTACCAGCCAAGCGCATCTGAACAGCACCGGCTTGGCGGTTCAGATCCATTCGACCGGTTCTAATACAAATGAACAACTCAGGATCACAAACGGCATCAATGGCACGGTGTTAAGCAGCATCACCTTTAAAACGGGTGAGGTGAACAACCTGCTGCATCCTGAAAAACTAAGGTGGACTGTAGATATCACATTCAGTGGCTCCGACGATATGCAGGTGAACGCAACCTTGACTCGTCTGATCGACGGGAATGGCACTGCCGGCGATTCGCGGACGGTGTCGTTCTTCACCGACAACGCCAGCAGCTTTATCGGAGGCGAGTACTTCGGGTTTGGCGGCATGCACAGGAATCTTCAGAACACGGATTTGGACACGTTCAGCGTTATTCCCCTCGGGAACACGCCCCCGGTGGCCGACGCGGGGCCCAACCAGATCGTGACGGACAGCGACCGAAACGGCAGTGAATCCGTGACCCTTGACGGCAGCGGTTCAAGCGACGCGGACGGGACCATCGCCAGCTATGTCTGGACCCTGGACGGCAGCCAAATCGCAACCGGCGCCACGCCCACCGTCACCCTCCCCGTGGGAACTCACACCGTTACCCTGACCGTGACCGACAATGTCGGCGCCACCGACAGCGACACGGTGAATGTCACTGTGAACGCGCCTCCAGTTGCCGATGCGGGACCCGACCAGACCGTGACGGACAGCAACGGAAGCGGCAGCGCAGACGTAACTCTCGACGGGAGCGGATCCAGTGACTCCGACGGAAGCATTGTCAGCCATGTCTGGACCCTGGGCGGAAGCCAGATCGCAACCGGTGCCACACCCACCGTCACCCTCCCCGTGGGCATCCAAACGATCACTCTGACGGTGACCGACAACCACGGAGCCACGGGCACCGACACGGTGGCGATCACCGTGAATGCGGCTCCGGTCGTCGACGCGGGTTCAGATCAGACACTGGTGCTCGACGGGAGTGAACCGTGGTCGCCATCCGGCCTCTCGACTCTGGCTTGGTATGACGCCAGTGATGCCGCCACCCTCACCACGAGTGGCGGTGCCATCAGTCAGTGGGCGGACAAAAGCGGAAACGACCGGCATGTTTCGCAGTCGACCTCCAACCAGCGGCCAACCTATGCGTCCTCAACCGTCAGTTTCGATGGAATCGACGATATACTGGTTCACGATGAGGCGTTCATGTATGCCAATGGCAGCATCGACCTCTATATGGTAAGCACGTTTCCCTCAGCTCCGAGTGACCGGAGATTCGTTGCGGAAGCCAGTACCAACAGCAACACACCTGTCTATCTACCATTCCAGACCCGAAACTCACAGAATGCCAATGAGCGCACCCAAATGTCCGCGTTTATACGCAATGACGCCAATTCCACACGCTTCAGTCTGGCCGCTTTGAGTGAGGAAGGGGCATTTGGTTCCCCGACCCGTAACCTGTATCAAATGCGGGACAGCGGGAGCAGCCTGTCGGGACGGGTAAACAGCGGGGATGCGACAACCGCAAGCTATACAAGAAGTGGCACCGTCACACTGAATCGTTTCGGCATCGGCGGCATTCCGCCCAGACCCAGTTTCAGCGGTGGATCCAGTTGGTTACAGGCGGATTTAAACGAAATCATTATCGTCGGGTCGTTGCTGGACGAACCGGACCGTCATCGGCTGGAAGGCTATCTCGCCCACAAGTGGGGGCTGCAGGAAAATCTTCCCGCCGATCACCCCTACAAGGACGCCGCGCCCGGCGGTGCCGGAACCATCGTTGAATTAGAGGGCGTGGCCGAGGACGCGGGCGGCGTCTCCCCGACCACTACTTGGACCCGGGAAACCGGTCCCGGTACGGTCACCTTTGCCGACGCCACCGCGCTCGCGACCACGGCCACGCTTAACCAGGCGGGGACCTATGTCCTGCGGTTGACGGCTGATTACGGAACGTTCGTCCTCTACGACGAGGTCACGGTGACGATCAACGAGAACGCGCCCCCGGTGGCCGACGCGGGACCTGACCAGACTGTGACGGACAGCAACGGAAGCGGCAGCGCAGACGTTACCCTCGACGGTAGCGGTTCAAGTGACTCCGACGGGACCATCGTCAGCTACGTCTGGACCCTGGACGGAAACCAAATTGCAACCGGTCTCAATCCCACCGTCACCCTCCCCGTGGGCACACACACGATCACCCTGACGGTGACCGACAACGACGGTGCCACGGACAGCGACACGGTGACGATCACCGTGGACGCGGAGGCGGTCCCACCGGCAGCTCCATCGGGACTGATTGCCGTGGCCGGTATCGGCGAGGTGTACTTGGACTGGGAGGATAACACCGAAGCGGATCTGGCCGGCTACAACGTCTACCGCTCGACAGCGCCTGACAGCGGCTATAGCCTGATTGCGTCCGGGCTGACCACAAGCGACCACCTCGACAGCGCGGTGGTCAACCACACCCGCTACTACTACAGGGTGACAGCGTTGAACACCCACGATGACGAATCGGCACCGAGTGACGCTCAAACGGCGAAACCCGGTTGGGTCGCGAATCTCGCCGTGTCCGATATTGCGCTACTCGGAACCGTCGAAGGTTCGCTGGCCGATATCGACCAGAGCAACAACGTCTACCAGTCGATCACGGAAGTCATCAGCGGAAACACCTCCGCCCTCGAACACAAATGGGTGTTCGATGTGCCCCCGGCGGAACTGGTGACGGTCTATCTGGAAGCGCATCACTCCGCCAACAATGAAGGCGACAACTTTGTCTTTGCCTACTCAACCGATGATGTAAACTACACCGACATCATCACGGTCACGAAGACATCCGATGACAACACGGTGCAGTGGGCCGCCATCCCGGGCTTCCCGGGCGGCACCCTGTATCTCCGCGTTCGCGACGCCGACCGTACGGACGGCAACACCCAGCTCGACACGATCCATATCGACAACCTGTTCATCGTCTCCGAGGAAAGCAGCGCGGCCCCGAGTATGGCGACAGCCCCCACTCCAGCCGACGGCGCGACCGATGTGGCGGTGGACACGGAGCTGAGCTGGGACGCCGGGCTGATGGCCGCGTCGCATGACGTCTATTTCGGCACCAGCCCGTCTCCGGTCTTCCAGGGCAACCAGACCGGCACGTCGTTCGACCCGGGCACACTGCTCAACGGCACCACCTATTACTGGGCGATTGACGCGGTGAACAACAGTGGCACGACCACAGGTTCCGTCTGGTCGTTCACAACGTTCTCACCGGAGAGTTCCATGCACGTGGATTCCATCACGCTGACGGCGTTTCAAGTCGCCGGACCGCACAGGAGGGGTCGGGCAACCGTGGTGATTGTCGACCAGAACGGCCAGCCCGTGCAAAACGCCACCGTAGCCGGCACATTCAGCGACGGCATCAACGAGGCGGCCGTCGGCACGACGAATGCCAACGGGCAGGCTGTTCTTGAAACGGACGAAAGAGGAAGAGCCCCGCTCAGTCTGACGTTCACGGTGGATCACGTCACGCATGCAGACCACAGCTATGACGCGTCCGCGAATGTCGAGACATCCGTAAGCGGAACCTTCAACTAAGGGCCCACCACCCCACCGGAAGCGGAGGTTGTCCCTCCCCGGCGGGACAAGCCCTGCGCTTTAGCCACATCTTTCTCTGGGATCGATTTGAGGAAGATGTGGCTCTCAAACCCCAACATTCCGGAGATTTTTCGTAAAGAGAGGAACTTCAGACTTCCTGTTATGTTGAGCTCAACATAACAGGAAGTCTGAACTTCGGCCACTGTCGCGTAGCGACAACCGACGCGCAGACGTGGATTTCCATCCCCCCATCCTCGTATCGGAGGTTGAAACCTCCAGATCCGTCAACCGTCGCTACGCGACGGGAAACGCTATTATGAACCGGATGCGTGGATTGAAATCCACGCCTATGCGTGGGGCCGTCGCTACGCGACGCAAAAAAAAACCGATTTTCCCGGGCGGTGACTCTCAATCGTCCCCGACCTGAATGAGCCGGGTGTCCGCAAACATCGCTTCATTGGGGCTGATCTGCAGGGGCCGGCCCGATTCGGTCGTGACATCTTTCAGCAGGACCTCCCGGGTCACCTGCAGCGAAAAAGGGCTCTCCGCTTCCGGTCTGGAAAAACGGGGATTGAAATCTCCAAACACAAAGGGTCCTCTGACATTCGCACCTCTGTTCCCGTCCTGAATGCGCAGAGTTTCCAGAAGGAAACGTTCCGGCATCAAGCAGGGGTACCCGAAGTCATGCGTGCCGTCATTTTGACCCAGGAACAGATGGACCGGACCGGAACCGGCCGGCACAAAGGTTGTGTTGCGAATCACGATGTCCCCTTCCCAGGTGCTGCCGTAATCCCCGCGGAAAGCGATCAAACGCCCCGATGTCACGGTCGAATTTTCCAGCAAAAAGGTTCCCCGTCCGATGAGGTTGATCCCGGCATGTCCGATCTCCGAGTTCAGGATCGTGGCGTTGTAGACGCCTTGATGCGCATCGAAGCGTGAAAGTTTGCAATTCACATATTTTAAATTCTTACTGAAATTGGAGGCCATGATGCCCCAGGTCGTCCGGTCGTGGATGTCATTTACCTGAACACAGTTTTCAAAGACCACATTGTGGGAGGAATTGACACTCAGCCCATAACTGCCCATGGAAACGCGCGTTCCCGCCCGGCCGATGGTCTGATAGGTTTTCCGGCCCGTAAACCGGCTGTCCCGAACGGTGACGTTGGCACTCCTCCCGATCACCAGAAAGCCCGCGTAGGGCGCACCGTGATCCCCTTCCCCGGTGACCGTGTGGGTCAAATTTTCGACGGTCACATTGGACCGATTTATGGAAATTCCCCGGCTATGATAATTGTAGACGGACTCATGCCGGTTGGCGATGGTGGTGAAATGTCCGCCGGTGATGTTCAGCGGCGTTTCATCGATGGGGTACGCCCTCAGCGAGGTGACCGCGTCAAAATCCCAGAGAATCGG
>PXAS01000449.1 GCA_003565815.1 PVC group bacterium | reverse complement strand
TTGAGATTTAAAAAACAAACCGTCGCAAGGTCTTCCGTAAAAAACCGCCATAAAACCCCGCCAATCCCTTCCGGGACCCGCTGATGGACTGGGCGTTGTGAAATCAGGGATGAAAAATAAAAATGGAGGTGATCCTGCGGATGCTTCGCCGGACTGCGGATCATCGTCGGAATCCCACTGGCAAACGACAAATGATTCGCGGGACGGCATCGCCATTCGCAGAATTCCCTTCCCCC
The DNA here is from genome assembly GCA_003565815.1 of PVC group bacterium. Classification (GTDB taxonomy): domain Bacteria; phylum Verrucomicrobiota; class Kiritimatiellia; order SS1-B-03-39; family UBA6053; genus PXAS01. Next base: position 5,381 of record PXAS01000449.1, on the reverse strand, counting down.
CCAAAAATCCGCAGGACGGCGAAGCATCCGCAGGGTAAAAAATCTTCGCATCTTTCTCCACCTTCGCGCCCCCCGCAGGGATCAGCGGGTTTACAACTTCGGTTGCCATCTTCTCAAAAAATCAGCCGTAGGCTACAATTTATCCCCGCTGGAAAAAATCAACCTTCCTCCCTATCATTACGGCTGGGCCTGCTTTCGACCTCACCGTTCTGACCCACAACCTACCTATAATCCCCTTCCGACTATCCATGGTACTTGCTCCTGCTGTACAAAATGCAAACCCGCCGATTTGGCCATCCGGTCATTCCCACACAGGTCTGGGGACGGCAACCGCGCCTGCTGTGGCGCTTTCTCTCGTTTTTCCGGACGCTGGAACGTAAAGCCTCCCCGATCCCGCCCGTGCTGCGGGCGCTCATCACCGTCAAGGTTTCCCAAATCAATCACTGCGCTTTTTGCGTGGATTTCAACGCCATGCGCGTGCTGCAGCATAAGGGTGCCGAAGCCAAACTTGACGGACTTCAGGACGCGGAAAACTGCGGCGCGTTCAGCGACGCGGAAAAAGCGGCTCTGGCCTACGCCGAGGCCGTCACCCGTTCCGACATCGAAGTGGACGATGCCCTTTTTGAACGCCTGCGCCTGCACTACGACGACGATGCCATCGTGGAACTGACCGCGCTCATCGCGTTTCAAAACCTCTCCAGCAAGTTCAACTCCGCCCTCGATCTGCCTTCGCAGGGGTTCTGTGCGTATAAACTTTAGCTACTTTTGAGTTAGTTTTTGAAGCAGTGCAGGCAGGCTCAGCACCTCGATCTTATCGGAGAGCGCGTACGATTTTGTCCCCGGATACACCACCGTCAATTTCTCCAACTTCAAGTCCTCCATGACCACATGCATTGACCGGGTGCGACCCGGCGCATCATTGCGTTTCATCTCGATTCCCCAGTTTCGCGCAGGCAGATAGAGATCCAATTCCGATCCGGCGTGGACTGCATGAAAAAACGCATCCTCTCCCGGAATTTGCCTTAGAATCTGTTCCAGGACATATCCCTCCCACGACGCACCCAGCTTGGGATGCGCCACCAATGATTCATAATCCTCCACGCCCAGGAGGGCGTGAAACAATCCGCTGTCCCGCACATACACTTTGGGCGATTTTACGACCCGTTTTCCCAAATTCACAAACCAGGGCATCAATCTCCGCACCATGTAGGTCTGTTCCAGTGCATCAAGATAATTGCGGGCGGTTTGACCCGAACACCCCAATGACACCGCCAGTTCGTTGGCGTTCCAAATGTGACCATGCACATGCGCCAACATGGTCCAAAAACGACTCATTGCCGCAGGTGACATCCCGAAGCCCAGCAGGCCGAGGTCGCGTTCCAAAAAACTACGGATAAACTGCCGTCTCCACACATAGCTGTCTTCTTCGTTTTTTGCCAACACCGAACGGGGGAAGCTTCCCCGCATCCACAGGTCCCGCCTATGGACTTCCCCGATTTCACTCAGCGAAAACCCTCCCATCTCCACAACTTCCACCCGCCCCGCCAACGATTCCGCGGCCTGCCTCGATAAATCCGGGGATGCGCTTCCCAAAAGCAAAAATCGCGCTGGATTTTCTTCCCGGTCCACCAGCACTCTCAGTATCGGAAAAATTTCCGGTCTTCTTTGCGCTTCGTCAATGACGACCAGTCCGCGCAATTCCGAGAGTACCGTCATCGGCTGCTCCAAACTCCTCGCGGTCACCGGGTCTTCCAAATCAAAATAGGTCGTCTCATTCGGTCGCAAAAACGTTCTCGCCAGCGTGGTTTTCCCGCATTGACGCGGCCCGAGCAAAGCCACCACAGGACTGCGATCCAACGCCTTCCGCACGTTTTGTTCAAGCTGATTTCTTTTAATCATACACGAAATATACAAAGTAACTTTGAGTATTTCAAGTTTATAGGATGTTTTTTAGGGAGTGTGGTTTCCGGCATCCGCTTGCATCAAGTTGAATACCATGCACTTCGCGGACCCCCCGATGGACGGGGCTTCCAAGGATCAGACCTGAGCCGCCGGGATGCATCACTTGACGCACCCGCTGTCAGAAGGTAGGGTGTTTCATAGGCGGCGTCGCACCCCGCAACTGTGGAAATCTCCATGACGGTCTCCGGGGCACGGCGTCACACGAAAGCAACCACCCAAACAAGGAGTTCGAGAAATGAAGTCTATCATCGCACTCAGTACCGTCAGCTTGGCGTTGCTCCACACCTTCGCCCTTCATGCCGACATGCCGGAAATGGGCACCCTTCCCTACCGGGGGGATGGCAAACACATCATGATCAATGAGGAGGACCTCGAATGGTCCGACATCGCCTCCATGGCACCCCCCGCAAAAATCACGGTGATCGAAGGGGACTTGAGCGAAGAAGAGCCCTTCACCTTCCGCCTCCGGTTGCCCGCCGGTTACATTGTGGCACCCCATATTCACCCCGCCTATGAACGGGTCACCGTTCTCAAAGGCACGTTTCATTTCGCGCATGGAAGGGAGTTTGACCGCGACAAAACCATGGCCCTGCGCCGGGGCGGCGTTGCCATTATGCCGCCGGGGGACCCCATGTTCGGCTATACCGAGGAGGAAACCATTATCCAACTCCACGGCACCGGCCCCTGGGGCATTGTCTACATCAACCCGGAGGACGATCCCCGAAACTGACGGAACCAAGACCCGTTCCCATTGCGAAAGACCCGTTCCCATTGCGCATGGGACGGGTCTTGTCTTGATTGAAGAAGCACTTCCAATTTTGTGAGGAATAAACCCATTGTCCGGTCGTCGAACCTATTACCGTCACATTTCAACCTGAAAACGATACATTCACGATGACCGATACTCTTGAAGAACTCACCGACTTTGAACAAAAACTGTGCGAACACCACCTCCACCTGGAACGCGGCGCGCCGCGCGTCCTCCAGATCAATGTGGGCTGGTTGTGCAATCTGAGTTGTATCCACTGCCACGTCACCGCCGGTCCCACCCGCAAGGAGATCATGACCCGCGAAACCGTGTACCGCATCCTCGACTGGTACGATGACAATCCGATGGAGGTGGTCGACCTCACCGGCGGGGCCCCGGAGATGAATCCAAGCTTCCGCTATATGGTCACGGAATTCAAGAAACGGCACGCGCATGTGATGGACCGCTGCAACCTGACCATCCTCCTGCAAGCCGGTTACGAAGGCACGGCGGAATTTTTGGCGGAGCACCACGTTGAAATCGTGGCCTCCATGCCCTGTTATTCCGCGGAGAACGTGAACGCCCAGCGGGGCAACGGCGTGTTTGACCAAAGCATTGAGGCCCTGCAATTGCTCAATCGCATCGGCTACGGCATCCGCGACGATTTGAAGCTGGATCTGGTGTACAACCCCAACGGCGCGTTTCTGCCGCCGGACCAGGAAGCGCTGGAGGCCGACTACAAGCGCGAATTGCGCGCCCATTTCGGGATCGAATTCCACCGCCTCTATGCCCTCACCAACCTCCCTGTGGCCCGTTTTGCGAACTACCTGCGCAACCGGGGGAAATACGAGGACTACATGGCGTTGCTTATCGACAACTTCAACCCCGGCTCCGTGGCCGGACTGATGTGCCGTGACACTGTCAGCGTGGACTGGCAGGGGGCGGTGTACGATTGCGACTTCAATCAGCAGATGAACATGCACCTCGGCCCCCCTGCGCCTGTGGGATGTGGATATCCGCCGCTGGAAGCAAATCCCCATCCGCACGGCTCCCCACTGCTTCGGCTGCACCGCCGGTCAGGGCTCAAGTTGCGGCGGAACTCCGAATCTCCTTTTCACTCAACAGGAAAATCGTCCCAGTTTTCGCCCATCCCGGTGATGGGGTATTGTTTCCAGAGTCGGCAGGCCTCAGTTCTGCCCACATGTTTCAAAAAATCCCTTGCACTGCTGTAGGGCCAATCCTGCCACTTTTGAACCAGTCCATGCTTCACAGGATTGTGATGAATATAGTGAAGCGTGGACCATCGATGCGCCTCGGATTTGATCGGTTTCAGGAGTCCTCTGTGAAAGCATTTCCTACCCTGTCTGTCTTCTTCCACATTCCACGCGTGGCTGCTGGCTCCGTGGAGGTTGCCAAACATTTTTTTTGCTGATGTCTCATCCGTGATTCGAAGGAGGATGTGATAATGATTTGGTAGCACGACCCATGCGGCCACCTGCGCATGAATCTGACTGCAACGCAGTAACATTTCTTTACAAAACTGCAGCATCCGTGCAGGTGATTTCCCGATCCAGGACTTGTGCTCGTAACATGCGGCCGTCCAGTGATACCAATTCCCCTGCCAAAACACCGGTGGCGCATGCCAGGGTGAGTGCAGAGTTTGCCGTCCTTGAAGGGCTTCCGCCCTCTCTTCCGGTGTCATGGATCTCCAGTCGTACATACAAATACGTAAACAGATGTATTAATGTGATTCAAGGAAAAAAATCATTCTGAGTTCCGTCCCGCAATTGCGGGACGGTTTCAGCGATGGGCCTTCAGAAAGCATTCGGAGTTCCGCGTTTACGCGGTTTCAGCGATGGGCCTTCAGGCCCGGAGCATGTTTCGGGAGAATGGCTTGGAATCGCCGAAAGAGGTCGGCGCTAAAGCTGCCTCCCTGAAACCGCGTAAACGCGGAACTCTGAAGAATTTAAACCCGGAACTCTGAATTTTCATAAACCCGGAATGCCGAAGAATTCATCTATTCTATCCCCGCCGCTTTCAGAAGGTCTTCGTTGGAGAGGCGCTCTTTGTAATCGGGATCGTGGTGGGCGAAGGTGATTTCTCCGGATTCATCCACCAGGAACACGCCGGGCACGGGGAGCATGCGGTGGTTTTGGCCGGAGTCCGCTTCAATGTCGATGCCGAAACCTTTGAGCCGTGCAAAGGTCTCGTCGTCCACGGTGAATGCGAGGCCGAAGGCTTTGGCGGCGTTCATGGCGCTGTCGGACACGAGCATATAGGGAACTTCGGTTTCTTCCAGGGCGGCGCGCACCTTGGCGGGACTGTCAGGCGAAATCGCGATGATTTGCCATCCGGCCTCCAGAAGTTGCGGCTCGATCCGGACCAGCTCGGCGAGATGATTGTTGCAGTAGGGACACCATCCGCCACGGTAAAAGACAAAAACGGTTTTTTTGTCTTTCGCCAGATCGGTGAGCCGGTGGGTGACCCCTTGGGGACTGCGAACGGCGGCATCCGGAAGTTTGGCGCCAACTGCCAGGGGTTCGGCAATGGCGAGGGTGGCGAGGCTTGAGAGAAGCAGGGCGAGGGTTTTCATGGTATGACTCCTTGGTTGGTTAGAGGTTAAAATAAACGCCTCAGCGGATTATGTCGATAGTCATCTCCGGTGTTTCCC
>PXAS01000339.1 GCA_003565815.1 PVC group bacterium | reverse complement strand
GGCCGCCCTCCTCCCCCGGCGGGCGGACGCCCGCAACCGACGGCAAACATGAAAAACGCAACTGGAAAAAACAATTTGAAAAAGGTCATGGTATAGGTTTCGTGAAAGGAAGGAACTCTTTACAAATCAAATCGAAAAACGCAATGCCTTTTCAAAACGGGAAAAAACGGAGCGCGGACAGTCCTGTCCGCAGGATATGAAAACAACGGAGCGCGGACACTCCTGTCCGCCGGATATCTCTTTCGCGAACGGTAGGGTTATCGGCAAGGGACTGCCGATCTACGGCGTCGTCCGAGGCGCAATCTGCGCGGCGCGCAAGGGCGGGGGCGTGTTGACGAAATTTTCGTCGTTCCGGGGCGGCACCTGCGCGGGCCGCAAATTCGGGGCCCGGCTTGTATCGGGCGGCGTCCGCCGCACCGGTCCCACGACGATGTACCCGCGTCCATCTTCCGCGGGCACCAAAATCAAGGGGTGTTTCCGGGTGTGACCCCGCGGAGAGATCGCCGGCGTATCGCTCACCTCCTCCCCTTCTTTTCCCTGGGTTTCGGTTCCCCGACGCCGTTCACTCCCCTGATGCGGATGGGACTTGTACGTCCTCCGCGAAGATCCGCGGTACGCCACCACAACCGGGGCATTTTGGCGTTCGCGGTCCGTCAGGGGGCGCATGCTGGAGCGGTTGACGGAGATCGTACCGCCATGGCCGCCCGAAGCCATGACCAGCCCCCCCCACAGGAGGGAAGTCAGCGCGGCAATTCGAATGTACGGTTTTGATTTCATGTGTAAAGGTAATGCAAAACCCGCATAAAATCAAATTTCCGGCGACCTGGATCAAAATTCCCCGGAGTACATGGGCAAATACCGGGAATACACTTCCAGACAGAGGGTGGCGAGCGCGGTGCTGACAATCCCCCCCATGCGTTGGTCCGCAAAAGACTTATCAATGGGGACTTACGAAGAAGTCCTGCAAAATCATGGCGTCAGGCTGTATTCAATTCCCGGCAGATGGGGCAGGTTTTGCCGTCACAGCCCCGGGCGGTGCAGTGCTCGCGACCGTAAAAGATGATTTGCAAATGCAGACGATTCCACCGCTCCCTCGGGAAGAGCTTTTTCAAATCTTTTTCGGTCTGCACCACGTTTTTGCCGGAACTGAGCCGCCAGCGCTTGGCGAGGCGGTGTATGTGCGTGTCCACGGGAAAGGCGGGCACCCCGAAAGCCTGGGCCATGACCACGGAGGCGGTTTTGTGCCCCACCCCCGGCAAACGCTCCAACGCCGCCATGTCGGCCGGGACTTGCCCCCCGTGTTCCTCGACCAAAATGCGGGACAGTTCGGAAATGGCTGCGGATTTCCGGGGGGACAATCCGCAGGGGCGAATGATCTCCCGAATGCGCGCCACCGGAACCCGCGTCATGTCCGCCGGGGTGTCCGCCAAGTCAAACAGGGCCGGCGTCACCTGATTCACGCGCACATCGGTACACTGGGCGGACAGCAGGACCGCCACCAGGAGGGTATAAGGATCCCGGTGATCCAGGGGAATCGGCGTTTCCGGGTAAAGTTCTTCGAGACGCCCGGCCACGATCCGGGCCCGCTCCGCACGGGTCATCTGCTCAGTTTCCTTCGGGAATCCAGCGGTTGTGGTCCGCCAACACCACTTGTTCCCCCTGGCGCAGCGGAAACCCGAACGTCAGCGGAAATCCTCTCGGCATGTTGCCCAAATCCAGAATCGGCCGCCAACTGGCGTAACTGCCGCGCACCAAGTCGCTGTGATACCGCTTGTCGCGGGTCAGCGTGGTGAAATACAGGGCGTTCACCGGATGCAGGTTGTCGTGGACCTCGAAAAACTCGTCCACGTTCACGGGCAGATAGAGGCTGGTGGTGCCGCCGTACCAGGCCGTGGCCCAGGGCATGTCCGAGACGATCCATTCGGTTTCGGCGAAGGGGGTCGAGACCCAGGCAATGTCGCGGGCCAAGTAAGGCGGGTAGCTCCAGGGACGCGGGGGCATGATGGTGAACAGCATGGGCAGGGCCTGCACCCCGATAAACATCGTCACCACCGCCATGGACACGATTTTCACGCCGATCTGGAGTCGGTCCAGCAGGATGTAGAAAAATGCGGCCCCGAACAGCAACACCGGCGGCAGGAAAATATGCCCCACCTTCAGCAGGTCTTCCCCGAAAATGCCGGCGGCGGCCACCAACAGCGCGAAGGACAGCAACAGTCCCCAGCGCAACACCCGGGTGACCGGGCGCTGGAACCGATAAAAGAATGTACTGATAAACAGGCAGATGGACAATCCCGCCCCCAAACTCAGATCGCCAATGTTGAGGGCGCGGGGCACGACCCGGAGAAAACGGGCCTGGATTTGCCGCCTGAGTTCCAAGTCGGCGAGATGGGTGTGCATGGAACGCAAAAAGGTGTCGTTGCCGTCCTGAATCACCGTGTAGGGGGCGAGCCCGAAGAAGGTGCCGGAAACCTGTAGATTCCGGGTGATCCATGGCGAGACCACGGCCGCGAAAACCAGCAGTGCCCCCAGGGCGGGCAACCATCCGCGCCGTCCAATGCCCAGCCACAAAACCAACAAAAACCCAGGCAAGGCGGCGAACGCGGCGTAGCGGGTGAGAAAAAGCAAGCCCATGACGGCGCCGCCGCCCAGAGCCGCCAACCAGAAACGCCATCCGTTGGGACGCGGTTCGTCTCCGGCTTCCCGCGCGATGCGCAGGGCCAAGACCAAACACCACGTGCCCAGAATCGAAAGGAACAGGGCCAGGGGCAATTCCCCGCCGCCCACGGCATACCCCCAGACGTTCGCGCTGAGAAAATACACCGTGGCCGCCGTCAGGGAGGTCCGACCGTCAAAAAGCATCTTGCCGGTCAAAAAGAGAAACAGGGCCCCGAGAAAACAAAACAAAAGATTCAGCGGGATGATCACCCACTGTTCCGGAGAAAATTTTTGGGCGGTGGCCGGAGAGAAATCGGTGCGGAAAAGACGGAAGGCCGTGCCCAGCACCACGGGGTACAGGGGGGCGTTGACCAGATCGGGATGATCGAGGATACGCGCCCGGGCGCCCGTTTCCGAGGGGACCATCAGTTTGTTGTTTTCCGCCAAAAGCCAAAGGGACGCCGGACGCACGACGCCGGTTTGCAATTGCCCGCGTTCGGCGAAGCGCCGGGCCAATTGCGCCTGGTCCATGGAGCGCATCTGGTTGAAGCCCGAATATTGCGTGGCCACGAAAAGGACGGAAAGCAAAAGCATGAACATGATGTACAGGAGCGTCTTGAGGACCTTGGCCCCGATGCCCACCTCCAGAGTGTACACCAGATTTTGCACGCGTGATTCGTAATGTTGTTTTGCCATGAAATCTCCAAATTGCTTTGTCGTCCCCTCCGGTCTCCGCGGACGGGGTTTCCCCAATGTTCTACATCCTGCCGAGGAAGGCAAGCCTGTTTCGCGGAAAATGAACCTGTACTTGAAAAGAAAGAGACTTGCAAGACGCCGTCGAATCTGAAAAAGGAGAGAGACCCGTTTTTCCGAATTCCCCCACCAATTTTTTTCGAAGGACCTACCCGAATGCCCAAACGCACCGACATCCACAAAATCATGCTCATCGGCTCCGGCCCGATTGTCATCGGCCAGGCCTGCGAATTCGATTATTCCGGCACCCAGGCCTGCAAAGCGCTGCGCGAAGAGGGCTATGAAATCGTGCTGATCAACAGCAATCCGGCCACCATCATGACCGATCCGGAGGTTGCGGACCGCACGTACATCGAGCCCATCACCCCCGAGGCGGTGGAGAAAATCATCGCCAAGGAGCGTCCCGACGCCCTGCTGCCCACCCTCGGCGGCCAAACCGCCCTGAATACCGCCCTCACCGTGGCCAACATGGGCATTCTCGAAAAATACGGCGTGGAAATGATCGGCGCCAATGCCGAGGTCATTCATCGCGCCGAGGATCGGGACGCGTTCAAGGAGGCCATGAAGGAGGCCAATGTGGAGACCCTCATCTCCATTCAGGTCCACTCCTTGGAAGAGGCCATGGCCGCGGCAGACAAAATCGGCTATCCGGTCATCGTCCGTCCCAGCTTCACCCTCGGCGGCACCGGCGGGGGCACGGCGGACAACCCGGAGGAACTCCGCGAAGTCGCCACCGCCGGACTCAAGGCCAGCCTCAATACCACCGTGCTCATCGAGGAATCCGTTTACGGCTGGAAAGAATACGAGATGGAGGTCATGCGCGACCACAAGGACAACGTGGTCATCATCTGCGCCATCGAAAACCTCGACCACATGGGCATTCACACCGGCGACAGCATCACCGTGGCCCCCGCCCAGACCCTGACCGACCGCGAATACCAGGCCATGCGCGACGCCTCCATCCGGGTCATGCGCACCATCGGCGTGGAGACCGGCGGCTCCAACGTCCAGTTTGCCGTGGATCCCAAAACCGGGCGCATCACCGTCATTGAAATGAACCCCCGCGTCTCCCGCAGTTCCGCCCTCGCCTCCAAGGCCACCGGCTTCCCCATTGCCAAAATCGCCGCCAAACTCGCCGTCGGCTACACCCTGGACGAACTGCCCAACGACATCACCCGCGAAACCCCCGCCTGTTTCGAACCCACCCTCGACTACTGCGTGGTGAAAATTCCCCGCTTCGCTTTCGAAAAATTCACCGCCACCCCCGCCCGCCTCGGCGTGAGCATGAAGTCCGTCGGCGAAACCATGGCCATCGGACGCAACATGAAGGAGGCCTTCCAAAAAGCCCTGCGCGGCTTGGAACGCGGCATCGACGGGTTCGACCTCAAATGCGAGGAAATCGTCGCCGACCGCCCCCTCGAAGGCCTGTTCGCCACCACCTCCCCCGACCGCATTTTCCGCATCAAAACCGAAATGAAAAACGGGATGAGCGACGCGGAACTCTACGAGCGCACCCACATCGATCCCTGGTTCCTCGACATGATGCGCCAGATCTGCGAACTCGAAAAACGCATTCAGGATGCCCCCGAACTCGACGCCGACCTCATGAAAGAGGCCAAGGACGACGGATTTTCCGATGCACAGATCGCGGCACTGCGCGGAAAAACCCATACCGAAATCCGCGAATTACGCAAATCCATGGGCATTATTCCCAACTACCGCCTGGTGGACACCTGTGCGGGCGAATTCGAAGCCTACACCCCCTATTTCTACTCCAGCTACGGCGAAACCGACGAATCCCGTCCCAGCACCAAACCCAAGATCATGATTCTCGGCAGCGGACCCAACCGCATCGGCCAGGGCATCGAATTCGACTACTGCTGCGTTCACACCGTCATGGCCCTGCGCGACCTCGGCTACGAAACCATCATGGTCAACAGCAACCCCGAAACCGTCTCCACCGATTACGATACCTCCGACAAACTCTACTTCGAGCCCCTTACCTTCGAAGATGTCATGAACATCTACGAAAAGGAACAACCCGAAGGCGTGGTCGTGCAGATGGGCGGCCAAACCCCGCTGAACCTCTCCGTGCCCCTCGCAGCCGCCGGCGTCCCCGTGCTCGGCACCCCCTCCGACAGCATCGACCAGGCCGAGGACCGTGAACGCTGCCGGGTGCTGCTCGATCAGCTCGGACTCAAACAACCCCAAAGCGCCACCGCCAAAACCG
>PXAS01000403.1 GCA_003565815.1 PVC group bacterium | reverse complement strand
CTCCTTTTCCCCCTTCGCCCCGCCGATGCGGAGATCGGCGCTCCTTTCCCCCTTCGCCCCGTCGGCAGTCGTTCAAAGTTCAAAGTTGGACGTTCGATGTTCGGCGTTCTCCTTTCCCCCTTCGCCCCGTCGGCAGTCGTTCAAAGTTTAAAGTTGGACGTTCGATGTTCGGCGTTCTCCTTTTCCCCCCTTCGCCCCGCCGATGCGGAGATCGGCGCTCCTTTCCCCCTTCGCCCCGTCGGTATTCGTTCAATGTTCGGGGTGCTCTTTACAAAAAAAAGCCCGGCATTGCCGGGCTTTCGTGAGGGATTCAGTAAGAATTGGTGGAGGGTCGGAAGGTACGCGTACGCGCCCTTGCCTGTTTGCGCCGTTTTTTCTCGCTGGGCTTTTCGTAGTAGGCACGATTGCGCAGTTCGCGCATGGTGCCTTCTTTATCCAGCTTCTTTTTCAGTCGGCGCATCGCGCGGTCAACTGATTCGCCTTTTTTTAATTTGACTTCGGTATCCATGAACAGGTTTCACCCCCTCTCTCGTTCGGTAAATGTTTTCGGGTTCGTAAATGAGGGCGGGGTTATAGGGGATGGCGTCGGAAAGTCAATCCTCAACTGTCTTGTCTTTTGCGTTTGACCTCATGGCATTCTAACGTCATATTCGAAAATCACTTTTCAACCCCAATTTTTGGAGACTTTTCATCATGACCCTACCGCTTCGCGCTCAAGAGGAATGCCGCTACGATTTGATCAGTCTGGGAGAAACCATGGTTCGCCTGAGTCCTCCCGGGCATGGACGCATTGAATTCGCCGATCAATTGGAGGTTTGGGTCGGCGGCGGAGAATACAATGTCGCGTACGCACTGAGTCGTTTGGGACTGCGCACCGGATGGGTGGGGGGGCTGGTGGACAATCCCGTGGGCCGCATCGTCCTTCGTCATGCGCGCGGCATGGGGGTGGACTGCGGTTATGCGCCGGTGATGAAATATGACGGCGTGGGCCGCGAATGCCGCATGGGCCTCAATTTCACCGAAGTCGGCGCCGGACCGCGCGCCAGCGTGACCCTGTATGACCGCGGCCATTCCGCGACTTCGAAAATGAAGGTTTCGGACGTGGATTGGGAGAAGCTGTTCCGTCGGGACGGCGTCCGTTGGCTGCACACCGGCGGCATTTTCACCTGTCTGTCGGAAAACACCCGCGAAATTGCCGCCCATGTGCTGAAACTGGCCAAGGAAACCGGCACCATGGTCAGTTACGATCTCAATTTCCGCTCCAAGCTCTGGTCCAGCGAAGAAGCCATTGCCACCACGCGTCCGCTCGCCCAATACATCGATTGCCTGATCGGCAACGAAGAGGATTTCCAGGCGGTGCTGGGATATGAAATCGAGGGCGTGGATGACAATTTGTCGGCCCTGCCCATCGAATCCTACAAAAGCATGGTACGGAAAGTGGCGGGGGATTATCCGAACTTGAAAATCATTGGCACCACCCTCCGCGAAGTGGTCAGCGCCACGGTCAACAATTGGTCCGCGATATTGTACGATGCCGCCGCAGATCAATTTTACAAAGGGCCGGAGTTCGAGGGCATGGAGATCGAAGACCGCGTGGGCGGCGGGGACGGCTTTGCCAGCGGCTTTGCCTTCGCGTTTCTGAACGGTTACAGCGCCCAAGAGGCCGTCAATCTGGGCACCGCTCACGGGGCGATGCTGCAAACCACCCGCGGGGACACCTCGCAAATCAATCTCACCGAACTGCTGCACGTGGCCAAGGGCGGGTCCGCGAGGATCAACCGTTGATGAATCCTTCTCGCCTCACGCTGTTGATTTCCTGTCCCGACGAACCGGGGCTGATTGCGCGCATTACCGGCGTTTTGCACCGCCATGGCGGCAATATCGTCGAAAACGGGGAATACGTGGACCCCTCCGTCGATCGCTTTTTCATGCGCACGGCGGTGGAAGGCATTGGCGACGTGGACTTGTTGGAGCGGGTCCTGAAAACCGAACTTCCCGCCGACGCCACCGTTCGCCTGGGCGGCGAAGAACGCAAAAAGGTGGTGTTGATGGCCACGACCGAGCCGCATTGCCTGGGAGATTTGCTGATTCGCTCCGCCTACGGCGATTTGCCCATGGAGGTGTGCGGCGTGATCTCGAATCATGAAACCCTGCGGAAATTGAGCGAATCCTTTGACATTCCTTTTGAATGCATCAGCCACGAGGGCATGGAACGGGAGGCGCATGAAGCCGCGGTGATGGCGCGCATTGACGCGCTGGCGCCGGATCTGGTGGTGATGGCCAAATACATGCGCATTCTCTCGCCGGGATTTATTTCCAAATACAAAAACCGCATTTTGAATATTCATCACAGCTTTTTGCCCGCGTTTGTGGGGGCCAATCCCTATCGTCAAGCCTGGGAACGGGGCGTGAAGATCATCGGCGCCACCGCCCATTTCGCCAGCGAGGTGTTGGACGAAGGCCCGATCATCGCCCAGGACGTGATCCCGGTCAACCACAACCACTCTCCCAAGGACATGGCCCGCAACGGTCGGGATGTCGAAAAACGCGTGCTTGCCCGGGCGGTCCGTTTCTTTCTCGAAGACCGCGTGGTTGTCACCGGCAACAAAACCATCGTATTTGAATAATGAGCCACACAAGCATGATGCGTACCCTGGATACCCCGGCTCTGGTCGTGGGTTCGGGGATTGCCGGGATGATGGCCGCGCTCAAAATCGCCCGGGACATGCCCGTGATTTTGGCCACCAAACGCACCGCCAATGTCTCCAGCAGCGATTGGGCCCAGGGCGGCATTTCCTGCGTGATGGATCCGCGCGACAGCTTTGAATCCCACATCGAGGACACCCTGGGCACGGGGTCGGGTTTGTGCGACGAGGATGCCGTGGAGGCGATCATCCGCGCCGGACCCGAGGGCATTCGCGCCTTGGAAAGCTTCGGAGTTCGTTTTGAACAAAAAGTGGAAACACCCGGGGGCTACGACCTGGGCCGTGAGGGCGGACACAGCTTCCGCCGGGTGTTGCACGCCGGAGACATTACCGGTCATGCCATTATCCAGGCTTTGGTGCGGTCGGTCCTGGACGAACCCCGGATCACCCTGCTCGAAAACGCCCACGCCATTGATTTGGTCACCACGGGTTGGTTGCAGGCGCCGGGGGAAAACACCTGTCTGGGGGCCTATTTTCTGGACACCGACCGCGACGAGGTGTTCGCGGTTCGCTCCCGGCATACCGTCCTGGCCACCGGCGGCGCCTGCAAAGTCTATCTGTACACCTCGAACCCCGATGTGGCCACCGGGGACGGCATCGCCATGGCCTGGCGGGCCGGACTTCCGGTGAAAAACATGGAAATGGTTCAGTTTCATCCCACCTGTTTGTTTCATTCCCGGGCCAAATCTTTCCTGATCAGCGAAGCCGTGCGCGGTGAGGGCGGCGTGTTGGTGAATCAAAAGGGCGAAAAATTCGTGGAGGCTTTTGATCCGCGCGGCTCGTTGGCGCCGCGCGACATCGTGGCCCGGGCCATTGACCATGAAATCAAACGCAGTGGCGCCGCCTGCGTGTATCTCGACATTACCCACAAGCGCGCCGCCTTCCTCAAAAACCGCTTTCCGAATATTTACGACCGCTGTTACGCCCTGGGGATCGACATGTCCCGCGAACCCATTCCGGTGGTGCCCGCGGCCCATTATTTTTGCGGCGGGGTCGAGGCCGATGTCCATGGCGTGACCCGAATGCCCGGTCTGTATGTGATTGGCGAAGCGTCTTGCACCGGATTGCACGGCGCCAACCGGCTGGCCAGCAACAGCTTGTTGGAGGGTTTGGTGATGGCGGGGAATGTCTCCCGGGCGGTCGTGCGATTGGATGACCATCTGCCGAAGGACCATTTTTCCATTCCCGATTGGGAGTCGCATCATGCCGTGCCCAGTGACGAGCAGGTGGTGGTGGAGCACAATTGGAGCGAGGTGCGCACCTGCATGTGGGATTACGTGGGCATTGTGCGCACCGACAAACGTCTGGAACGGGCCATGCGCCGCATTCGCAATCTCCGCAATGAAATCCGCGAGTATTACCTGGATTACCTGATCACCGCGGACGTGCTCGAATTGCGGAATCTGGCCACGGTGGCGGAATTGGTGATCCGTTGCGCCCGCAAACGAAAAGAAAGCCGCGGCCTCCATTACACCCTGGATTATCCGGAAGCCTCTCCCGAGGCCGAAGACACGGTCCTGCACGATCCGCCCGGCGAGTCCCTGCAACTGCTCAACACCTGATGAAAAGCCGTCCCTCCAAAGCCCTGGTCCTGGTGGGACACGGCAGCGCCCGCAATCCCGGCACACGCCTGCCCGTGTGTGCTAACGTCAATGCGATCAAACGCACCGGGCGGTATGACGAGGTGCGCTGCGGACTCTGGAAAGAAGAACCCCACGTGTCCATCACCCTGGACCGCCTGGAAAGCGATGACATCACCGTGGTGCCGTTTTTCATTGCCGATGGATATTATACGCAAACCGTGATTCCCGAGCAGATGAACCTCAGTGGCGCCATCACCCCGCGGGGAAAGGGCCGGGTGATCTATACGCGCTCCGTCGGAAGTCATCCCATGTTCGCCCGTTTGATTCATCAACACGCCGAGGCCGCGGGCTGGCGGGCAGGGGACGCCCTGGTGGTGCTGGGACACGGCACCGAGCGCAATCCCGCCTCCGGCATCAATGTCTATTTGCAGGCCGAGCGCCTGCGCCGCACCCTTCCCGGAGCGGAGATTCATACCATGTTCATCGATCAACCCCCATGGGTGCAGGAGGTATGGACCACCCTGACCGCGCAACGCATCGTCATCGTGCCCCTGTTTATCGCCGACGGCTGGCACGTCACCGAAACCATTCCCGAGGATTTGGGACTGGTGGAAGGACAGGCCCAAAAAGACGGACGGGAATTGATCATGACCTCCGCCGTCGGCACCGATCCGGGGCTGACCGACGTGATTCTCGGGATCGCCGAGGAGGCCGAGCGGGCCGCCGCCGGGTGAGGGTTGGGGGTTGGGGGTTGCTGGTTGTTGGGTTGCTGGTTGTTGGGTTGCTGGTTGTTGGTTGGGAAATTTCCAGTGATGTAAATTCATATAAAAATTTCCATATTTCATGGGTTCCTATGTAGGGAAGGTTTTTCCTTTTCCGATCCCATGATCCGATGAACTGCGACGACAAATCAACCAATCAATCAATGAAATATGGATGGCTTTGGGCCGTTGCAATCACCGGGGCGCTGATGCTGGTCACCGGTTTGTTTTGGATGCGTTTTGATCTGGTGATCCAGTCCCGGGGCAAGGCATGGACAGGTGGTGGCTTGTGGACAACGGGGCAGGGCGGTAGCTCGTAAAACTCGCTACACGCACTCCAGGGCGCTTCGCGCGGGGCGCGGCTTTGTGCGGGGGGGGCGACTTTTGAGACTGCCGCCTGTAGAGAGATCAAGGTTTGAGGGTTTCCTCCCACGGTCGGAAGTGGATTGACGCGAAGCGTCCCTGGAGTGCGTGTAGCGAGTTCCACGAGCTACCGCCTTTTGGCGGTGGTTTTGCACGAAAGCCTCCGGCGCAACTCGACGCCGCCGTTGGCTGCGGGGGGTGATCTTACTCGCGGGGCAAGGCATGGACAGG
>PXAS01000293.1 GCA_003565815.1 PVC group bacterium | reverse complement strand
TTCGTATTCCGCTTTGGCTTGGATCAAGCGCTCATGGCTGGCGGTAATGCCGTTGCTGCAAAGGCAGTCGATGCGGTGCAGTTCCAATTCCTCGTCGAAATGCGGACGTCCCACCATGCGGCGCAGACTGGCTTTGCGCATTTGTCCGACGTTCATGAAATTCATATGACGGTCGACCATGCCGACGACCTGTTCTCGCAGGGCTTTGCCAAACTTCATTTTCCGCAACCAAGTGTCCGCCATTTTCGCGCCGACCTGGGCATGGCCGGTAAAGCGGATGCGCCCGTTTTCCACGCTGCGGGTGGCGGGTTTCCCGATGTCATGGAGCAACACGGCCAAGGCCAGGGCAGGGGAGGGGTTTTTTAATTCGTTGAGCATCATGAGGGTATGAACCCAGACATCCCCCTCGGGATGGAACTCCGGGGGTTGATCACAACCGCGGAGATCCAAAAACTCCGGCAGAATCCGTTCGAGGAGTCCGCAGTCGTCCAACAATTCCACCGCGTCGCCGGGCCGGGGCGCTTCCGTGAGGAGGCGCACGAATTCGGTGCGTATCCGCTCCACGCTGATGCGTTGCAAATCGTGGGCGCGTTCGCGAATGGCCGTCCGCGTCTCCGCTTCGATGTCAAACCCGAGCACGGCCGCAAAGCGCGCCGCCCGCAACATGCGCAGGTGATCCTCGCGAAAGCGTTCGCGGGGATCGCCGATGGCGCGGATGCGTTTCGCCGCCAAATCTTCCCGCCCGCCCACAAAATCAATCACCTCGCCGGAGTCGGGATCGAGGAACAGGCCGTTGACGGTGAAATCGCGACGCCGGGCATCCTCCGTTGGGCTGCTGGGTTCGATGCGACCCGGACGGCGTCCGTCGTTTTGCTCGAGGTCCCGCCGAAAGGTGGCCACTTCGAACAGCTCCCGACCCTCCATCACCTGAATGACCCCGAATGATTTGCCGATGGCGTGGGTGCGGGGGAACAGGGCCTCCACCTCGTCGGGGTCGGCATCGGAGGCGATGTCGATATCCTTGGCTTCGCGGCCCAAAAGCCAGTCGCGTACGCATCCGCCCGCGAAAAGCGCCGAAAATCCCGCCGCGTGCAGGGTTTCCGACACTCGGAACGCTTCCGGAAAACGTTTCCGAAGCTCGGAAAGCGGTGGCGGCCGGTTCATGCTTTGTTCGGAACTTCGCCCAGGGTCCCGAAAGCGGGGACGCAATATTTTTCCGCCAGTTCCCGTTGCCGGGCGGTGGACCGGGTGATGATGCCGACAATTTCATACGCGGGCACGGAGCCGAAATCACGGAGGAAATGCTCGCCCACACTGCCGCCGCCCACGATCGCAATTCTGAGAGGTTCAAAGTTCATTTTCGCGTTATATGAAAACAAGCCATGAAGAAAAGAATTTTCGTGCGTTGGGTTCTACCGCCGGGATGGGCTTTCCTTCAACCGATAGGGAACGACAACCGTCAGGTAATACAGACGTACGCCCGGGGTCAACCCGGACGCGTGTCCGGCAAGGGCGGGTTTTTCGGTTGCCGAAAATTTGAAGCAGTTGCGGAGCGTGCGCATGTTGAGGGACCTATATTTGTTGAGTGGATTGGCGTTTCGCGCGGTCGCGTTGTCGTTGGATGCGGCGGAGGGATTGGGTTTCTTTGGGAAGGGGTCGTTGGGTTTGCCAGTGCGCCACCAGTCGTTGGGCCAGCCAGGGGGTGTAGAGCACGCCTTTGCTGCCGAACCCGTTGAAAATCCACTGCTCGGGTGCTTCGGGGTGGGGGCCGATGACGGGGACGCGGGCGACGGCGACGGGGCGGATGCCGGCTTGGTGGTCGAGAACTTCGAAGGGCAGGGTGAGTACGTTTTTGAGGCCGGCCTCGAGTTCGGCGCGTCCGTCGGGTCGGGGCGTGGGGTCATCGAGATCCCAATGATAGGTGGCGCCGAGCCGGAAGCGGTCCTGGCCGAGGGGAAGAAGAAATTTGTCGAAACTGTAGATGAAATCGGTGGGACATCCGGGGATTTTGACCGTGAGCACGTCGCCGTGGGCGTTTCGCCATCCCAGGTCTTTCCAAAGCGGATCCCGGGCGGCTTGGTGGCCGATGGCCTGTACGGTGATGTCGGGGTTCGGGATTTGTCCCCACTCGTTTCTGGATTTTCGGCGTTGTTCAAGTCCGTCGAGCAGGGCGGGCAGGTTCACCCAGCCGCCGCCATCGATGCGGACGGCGCCCCACGGTGCGCGGAGGGGCCGAGCGTTCGGGTCGGCGGGATGGACGCAGTCGGCCTTGGGCTTTTGCTCCCAGTCCCGGCGTTGTTTGGCGCAGGTGAAAACGCGGAGGGTGGGGAGGGGATGGAAAAATTTGATCCCGAGCCGCCGTTCCAAATCGGGGTAAAAGCGCTGCGCCTCGGGGAGGGCGTCCGAAGCCCGCCAGCTCAGGCCGAGGCGTTGTCCGGTGACGGGGGTGAAGAGTCCGGCGGCCACCCGGCTGCTGGACGGAGATCCATCGGTCCGGACGCTGACCCGGATGCCGTTTTGGCCGGCGATTTCGGCCAGGAGCGCGCCGGCGATTCCGTGGCCGATGATTTGCAGGTTCACGCGGGGAGGCCGGGCGGGTGGACGTTGAGCGGAAACGGGGGGGCGTGGAGGCGGACAAAGATCCGGAGGCCTTCGGTTGGATTTCGGGGAAAGGGATTCATACAATTTGGAAAGACGTAAACATGTGATTGAAATGAGAACTTCCCAGTTCCTAATGCTTTTTATTCATGTGGCAATGGTTTTTTCATCCAAAAACGGTACGGGTGCAGGACAAAATTTTTTCACGGTTCAATCCAAATTGATTCGTGTCCATACCCCTCCACATCCACGGCCCCCGCAGGGATCAGCGGGTGACCACGGCGATTGCCATCTTCTCATAAACTCAGCCGTGGTGTTTGGGTGAAAGTGGGGCTTTTGCGTTGCACTTCCATGCGAAGCGTTTATGGAGGCGTTTATGAAGGCTTACTTGGAGTTGTTGCAACATGTTTTGGATCACGGGGTGGAAAAATCCGACCGCACGGGGACGGGGACCCGCAGTGTGTTCGGCCATCAGATGCGCTTTGATTTGTCGGCGGGCTTTCCGATGGTTACGACAAAAAAGCTGCATTTGAAGTCGATCGTTTATGAGTTGCTGTGGTTTTTGCGGGGGGAGACGAATGTGGCCTGGCTACAGGATCACGGGGTGCGCATTTGGAACGAATGGGCGGATGAAAACGGGGATTTGGGCCCGGTCTATGGCAAACAGTGGCGTTCCTGGACGAAACCGGATGGCGGCACCGTGGATCAGATCGCGGAGGCGGTGCGCATGATTCGGGAAACGCCGGATTCGCGCCGCATCATGGTCAGCGCCTGGAATCCGGGGGAGTTGGATCGGATGGCGTTGATGCCGTGCCACGCGTTGTTTCAGTTTTACGTGGCCGATGGCAGGCTGAGTTGTCAATTGTATCAGCGCAGCGCGGATGTGTTTCTGGGCGTGCCGTTCAATATTGCCAGTTATGCCTTGCTGACGTGCATGATGGCGCGGGTGACGGGATTGGCGCCGGGGGATTTCGTGCATACCTTTGGGGACGCGCATTTGTATTTGAACCATTTGGACCAGGCCCGGTTGCAGTTGACCCGAACGCCGTACCCCCTGCCGACGCTTCATCTGAATCCGGACTGCAAATCGGTGTTTGATTTTACATTCGAGGACATTGAAATCCGCGATTACCGGTGTCATCCCCATATCAAGGCGGAGGTGTCGGTATGAAGCGGCCCCGCATTGCCATGATCGCCGCGATGGACCGTCACCATGTGATTGGCAAGAACGGAACGTTGCCCTGGCATTTGCCGGGAGATCTGAAGCACTTCAAGACCTTGACCGCCGGGCATGCGATTCTCATGGGCCGCAAGACCTGGGATTCGATCGGTTGGCCTTTGCCCAATCGTCGCAATCTGGTGTTGAGTCGCCGGCCCGATTTTGCCCCGGAAGGGGCGGAGTGCGTGAGATCGGTGGAGGAGGCTCTGGAAAAAGTGAACGGCGAGCGGATGCTGTTTGTGATCGGGGGGGCGGAAATCTACAAAATGTTTTTGCCGTGGGCGGATGAATTGTTTCTCACCGAGGTGCATACCGATGTGGAGGACGGGGATACGTTTTTTCCGCGGATTCCGCCGGGGATGTTCCAGGAAATTTGCCGGGTGTCCCATCACGCGGACGAACGGCACGCGTTTGCGCACGATTTCGTGGAGTATGAAAAAATCCGTTGAGATCCCGGGTCCGCCGCCCCGCTTGAACACGCGGGTGCTGGAACGGATTTCGCACGCGGGGGGGCTGTTCACGCTGCGCCTGGCGAAGCCGGACGGCTTTGCGTTTACCCCGGGAGATTGCGTGGCGGTGTACGGGCCGGATGGACGGCGGACCCGTCCCTACAGTTTGGCGGGCGGGGTGGGGGAACCGTATCTGGAATTGTTGATCCGGAAGATTCCGGGGGGGCTGCTGAGCGAATGGTTGTCGGAGCTGTCGCCGGAAACATCCCTGTACATCAGTCCGCCCTTCGGCTGGTTTCGTCCCGGTTTGCCGGACGCGGCTCCGAAAGTCTGGTTCGCCACCGGAAGCGGGGTGGCCCCGTTTTTATCCGTCTTGCGCTCGGGGGGGGCAAAGCCGGAAGGTTTTTTTTGGGGGCTGCGTTCGGCGCGGGATCTGGACGGACTTTGTGTGCCGGGCGCGGTCCCCTGTGTGAGTCGGGGGGAGGCGGGGACGGGACGTTCGGGGCGCATTACGGATTTTTTGGGCGAGGTGGACCTAGATCCGCGCATCCATTATTCCTTGTGCGGTTTGGACGGAATGATTGAAGACATCAGCGCGTTTTTGATTTCCAGGGGCGTGTCGGCGGAGAGAATCCACAGCGAGATTTTTTTCACGGATCAATCCTCCCCGGATCAATCCCCTACAAATCAATCCCCTCCAAATCAATCAATGGCGCGGTAATAATACGGTTCGTGGAAAATATGCTCGAAGGCCACGCCGCGATTTGAGAGGATTTCCTCGGCCTCGTAGATCATCTCGTTGGCGCCGCAGAGATAGACGTGCGCGTTTTCGGGCAATTCCATGGTTTTCAGGGTGTCGGTGATCCGTTCGGCGGCTTCGGCAAGGCGGGTGCGTGAACAATGGGGATGGTAGCCGGCGCGTTCAAATTCCTCGCGGAAGTAGAGGTCTTCGGGATGGCGGACGCCATGCAGCAGGGTGAGGTTGAGGGTGGGGTGGGTTCGCAGGTAGGCCCGGCAGGGGGCGATGCCGGTGCCGGTGGCGCAGAAGAGAATGGGTCTTTCCGGATCGCGCAGGACAAAGCGTCCGTAGGGGCCAAGTACCCGCAGGGTTTCGCCGGGCCGTCGCTTCTGAAGAAACGGGGTGAGGACGCCGTGGGGGATAAGGCGGTAAATCACGTCCAGGGTTTCGTCCCGTTCCCCGGAGGCAATGGTGTAATCGCGCTGGTCCACCTCGGCGGGACCGATGATGCCGACCAATTCGCCGGCGCGCCAGGACCAAGCGGGACGTTCCAGCCGCAGGAGATAGGCATCGCGGCCCATGGGTTCGTGGGAGAGAATGCGGAGGGATTGGCTGTCGACGGGCATGGAACTCCTGATATGGATTCGCTATGGACGTGACAAGACCAGGCATCGGAAAAATTTGTCTTTTTTACGATTTTTTTACATCTTTCTTCTATTTTGGGGTTGCATCTGGTGAAAATCTGATAGGGTAAGACCCTATCGTTATCAACCCGCAGTTTAGGAACATTTATGACGCAGACCGATTCTCCCGCAGTAGATCAAAGCAAGGCCACGGACAAGGATTTAGAGGCCATCGAGGCTTTGCGAGACCGCATGACGAAAGTCCGCCAACAACTGAGTCGCGTCATCATTGGCCAGGATGATGTGGTGGAAAAACTGTTGATTTGTTTGTTGGCCCGCGGTCACGGCCTCTTGGTGGGGGTGCCGGGTTTGGCGAAAACCCTCTTGATCCAATCGCTCTCCGACTTGATGTCCCTGGATTTCAGCCGGATTCAGTTTACCCCGGATTTGATGCCCTCCGACATTACCGGCACCGACATTCTTCAGCAAACCGAAGACGGTCACCGGGCCTTTGAGTTCATGAAAGGCCCGATCTTCGCGAACATCGTGCTTGCGGATGAAATCAACCGGACCCCGCCCAAAACCCAGGCGGCGCTTTTGCAGGCCATGCAGGAGCACAAGGTCAGCGCGGGCACGCACACCTTCACCTTGGACAAGCCGTTTTTTGTGCTCGCCACCCAGAATCCCATTGAGCAGGAAGGCACGTATCCTTTGCCGGAAGCGCAGTTGGACCGTTTCATGTTTTTGATCGATGTGAAATATCCCAGCTACGACGAAGAGGTGCGCATTGCCCGGGAGACCACGGGCGGGGCGATGGTAACCCTGGATCCGGTGTTGACCGGCGAGCAAATCATCGAGGCCCAAAACGTGGTGCGCCGGGTGCCGGTGGCCGATCACGTCTACGAGCATGTGGTGAAACTGGTGCGCTCCGCCCGACCCGGTCAGCCGGACAGCCCCTCCTGGGTCAAAGAAATGGTGATGTGGGGGCCTGGTCCCCGCGCCCTGCAGTATTTGGTGTTGGGGGCGAAAGCCCGCGCGGTGTTGCGCGGCAGCTATTTGGTGCAGGTTGAGGATGTGGACGCGGTGGCGGAACCGGTGTTGACGCACCGGATTCTGACCAATTTCCACGCCCAGTCCGAAGGCGTCACTTCCGCGGACGTGATTGCGCGTCTTCAGGAAGAACTCCACAAGGCTTAATCCCCGTGGCCACCCGATCTTCCTCTTCCCGTCCCCTGCTGGATTCGGCGGTTCTTTCCCGCTTGTCCCGCATGCAGTTGCAAGTGAACAGCCCCATGTTGGGGGCGGTCACGGGCATGCACCGCAGCGCCACCCGCGGGGCCAGCGTGGAGTTCGCCGAGTACCGCAAATATGTGCCCGGCGATGATATCAAGCACATTGACTGGCAGGTGTATGCCCGCAGCGACCGCTTTTACATCAAGGAATTCGAAGCCGACACCAACCTGCGGGCCTACATGGTGCTGGACTGCAGCGGGTCCATGGGCTTTGATTCCGGGCACGGGAGCCGTTTGGATTTCGCGAAGGCGCTGGCCGCACATTTGGCCTATTTACTGGTGCAGCAGGGGGACGCGGTGGGCCTGCACTGTTGTGGCGAGGATTTGTCCTTGGATTTGCCCGCCCGTCAGGCTCCCACCCACTTGCAAAATGTTTTTGATCAGATTGAATCGGTGAAGCCCCACGGGGAATCCACGTTGATCGACGCCTTGCACAAGTTGGCCGAACGGGTGCAACGCCGGGCCGTGGTGATGGTGTTGACCGACGCGCTGATGCCTGCGGACGAGCTGCTGGATGCGGTGCAGCATCTTTGTTTTTGCCGGCATGAAGTGACGTTTTTCCATTTGATGGATCCGCAGGAGTTGAAGTTCGATTTTACCCGTCCGATTCGCTTCGTGGACTTGGAAGGGGGGGCGGATCTGGTGGCGGACCCCGGCGTGGTTCAGCAAACGTATTTGAATGCCTTGGAAAACCACATGACCACTTTGAGAACCGGCTTGCGGAAATATCATGTCGATCACCGCCTGGCCCAAGTGGACCAATCGTATGAACAAGTTCTGTCCAGTTATCTGCTCAGCACCGCCGGACGAAGCGTCAGCGCCGGGAGGCCGCGTTCATGAGCGCCTTGTCGGGGGTCTTTCTCTGGTTGTTGCCGCTGGCGTTTCTGCCGGTGATCATCCACATGTTGAATCGCTTGCGGTATCGCACCGTAAAATGGGCGGCGATGATGTTTTTGCGGACTGCGGACCGGGACGCGTCCCGGCGGGCGAAAATCCGGCAATGGATTATTCTCGCGGCCCGCTGCCTGATGTTGGCGGCGTTTTTATTGGCGCTGGCTCGCTTGCAGTCGCGGGGTCGGCTGGCCCGCTTTTTTGATCAGGGGTCCAGCATGGTGGTGGTGGTGTTCGACCGATCCCCGGGCATGGAATTGCAACGGGGTGGCAGCAGCGGGCGAGAGCGCGCCTTGGGCGTGATCCGGCAGGGTATCGAAGAATTGGGCCCGGGCACCCGCGTGGTTTGGTTGGACAGTGCCACGGGCAATTTGTCTTCTCTGCCGCGCGGCGTGGAGTTGGCCCGTCTTCCCCAAACCGAAGCCTCCGCCGTCCCGGCGGACATGCAGTCCCTCCTGGGCACGGCCCTGGCTGAAATTGCCCGGGCGGGCGTTTCGGACGCGGAAGTTTGGATTCCCGGGGATCGACGGACCGCAACCTGGCTTCCGCCGGGAACGTCCATCCCGGATTGGTCCGACTGGACGGACATGAACACGGAAATCACCTTGCGGTTCTTCGATGTCGCCGCCGTTGACCCGGACCCGGGAAACCGTACCTTGCAGCTTTTGGGCGACCCCGAGCGGGAAGGGGACCGTTTGTTGTTGAATTTGCGCTTGCTCCGCGATCGAACCGAAGCGGAAACCGTCACCCTGACGGTGGACACGGGCGGGTTGACGTTTCAGGAGGAACTCATGGTCGAAGGTGCGGCTTTCCGCTGGGTGCAGTCCCTGGACATTCGCGATGAACGCGAAGGGGTTCACGCGCGTTTTTCCCTGCCCGCGGATGCCAATCCCCAGGACAATGAGGTGGCGGTGGCCTGGCGTCCGGGCACCCCATTGCGCGCCAAAGTCGATGTGCGGGATTCCAGCGTGGGCCGCGCGGTGCGCGCCGGCATTCTGCCCCAGGCCAACCGGCGGGAAATCGCCGCACCCCTCGACCCCTTGGACACGGAGGTTTCCCTGTGGGTCCGGGATGGAACCCGAGCGATTCGCGAAGCGGAATTGGCGTGGATTGAGGCCGGCGGGGTTTTGTTCGAACTCCCCGGAGAGCAAGTCCCGCGCCTGGACACGGCCGGAGAGGACGGCATCGGCGTGGGGGAATGGCATGAACACGCCGGAATTTTGGGGCCGGATATCGAGCGGGAGCCGTTGCGGATGGATTTGCTGCGCGTTTTCCGTTCCACGCGATTGCAAGTGAGCGAAAACGAAGTGGTTCTGGCCAGACTGGATGACGGTACCCCCTTGCTGACCCGCGAGGAGCGCGGAGACGGGACGATTTATCGTTTGTCCACTTTGCCGCTCCCCGATTGGTCGAATTTGGACGCGGGATATATTTGGGTGCCGGTTCTGCAACGGATGTTGCGGGAGGGCGGCACCAGGGACACTCGTCGCGGGACCCACAGGCTCGGCGATTGGCGGCCGCATCCCGATGATGAATGGTCCTCCATGGACGGAGAGGACCGGGACGTTCGCCTGCACGTGGGGCGCTATGTCCGGCAGGGAAACGTGCTGGCCATGAATCGCTCCAATCTGCATGACGGGTTGGATACGCTATCCATGGAGGAGTTGCGCGAATGGGCCGCACCGCTGGACTTCCGCGTTTTTGAGGATCAAAGTGCCCGTGGACAAGCCGATGCCCACCGCGTGGAATTCACCACGTTGCTGGCGCTGTTGGGTCTGTTGTTTTTGGTGATCGAGTCATTCCTCTTGACCCTGAATATCCGCCGCCCCGTCAAACACCGCAGCGCTTGGAGTGCTTCCGCATGATTGAAGAGAGTCGCACTTGGATTTGGAACATCGGAACCACCCCGGCTTTGATCGGGTTGCTCCTCTTTGCCCTGTATGCCGGAATCAGTGTGTATCACTTGTGGCAAACCCACTTCACCCGATACCGCTGCGTGACGGAAGCCCTCAAGTTGGTGGGGGCGTTGTTTTTGCTGCTGACCCTGTTCCAGCCGGAGCTGCATACCCGTTCCGCCCGTCATGAAAACGCGCGGGTGGCGGTGGTCGTGGATGATACCGACAGTATGCTGGCGCCGGATGTGGAAGTGAACGCGGCCGCCGCCACCCGCAAGGAGTGGCTGGAAAATTTGCAAGCCACGCCGGAATGGGAGGCCCTGGCCGATGCGGTACGCTTGGAAACCCTTCGCGTGGGGCATGATGACGAACCCGTGTTCCGCCAAACCGATTTGCAATCGGGGCTTGCGAGGGCGCGGGGCGTGGAACAACTGGCGGCGGTGCTGGTGCTGTCCGACGGCGCGCACAATGCGCCCGCTTCGCCGCTGCCCGAAGCCCTCCGGCTTGCCGAAGAGGACGTGCCCGTTTACGCCGTGGAGATCGGACGACGCACCCGCTTGCCGGATCTGGTCTTGGAACCGGTGATGTTTCCCGCATACAGTTTGCTGAACGAGGCCATGGTCCTCCCGGTCCGGGTCAGCAGCACCCTGCCCGAAGACGCGCCCACGCGGGTGACCCTTTTCGCGGACGACCAACGGGTTGCCTCCCAAGACATCGTGGTGCCGGAAGGCGGCACGACCTCGACTTCACTGCGTTGGACGCCGCGCATGGAAGGTCCGACGAAGTTTCAGGTGCGTGTGGAGCCCCATCCCATGGAGCGTTTTTTGGACAACAACGAGGAGGAGGCGGTGGTGGATATTCGCCGCACCACCATCCGGGTCCTTTTGATCGACAGCATTCCCCGCTGGGAATATCGTTTTTTGCGGAACGCGTTGACCCGGGACCCCGGCGTCGAAGTGGACAGCCTGATGTTCCATCCGGATTTGGGTCCGGGAAGTGGTCCGGGGTATATTCCGGAATTTCCGAGGGACCGCGAAGCGTGGTCCAAATATGATGTGATTTTCTTGGGGGACGTGGGGCTGGGGCAGGGCGAATTGCGGATTCAGGACATCGAGAACCTCGCCATTTTGGTGAGGGAGCAGGCGGCGGGGCTGGTGTTTCTCCCGGGAGCGCGCGCCGGACATTTGCGTTTGCTCAATACCCCTTTGGAAGCCCTGATGCCGGTGGAATACGATACGCGGAATCCGCGAGGCGTGGGCATGGATCAGGAAATGCGCATGTCTTTGACCCGCGATGGGCAGGATCATATGCTCACACAACTGCACGCCAACCCCCTGCGCAATCAGCAAATCTGGCGTCAATTGCCGGGGTTTTTCTGGTATGCGTCCGTGCGGCGTCCCCGCGTGGGCACCGAAGTGCTGGCAACGCATGCCTCCCAGCGGAATGAACACGGGCGCATCCCCCTGTTGGCCACTCGGAATGCAGGCGCCGGGCATGTGCTTTTCCTCGGAACCGACGCGGCGTACCGTTGGCGGATTGGGGTGGAGGATCTATACCACTATCGTTTTTGGGGACAGGTCGTGAGGTGGATGGCCCACCGCCGTCATATGTTTGGCGACGAGGGCGCACGGGTGTTTTTGCAACCGGAACGTCCGCAAATGGGGCAAAACGTCAATCTCACCGTCGCCTTGCGCGGCGCGTTTGCGGTCACCGAGGATGTGCCGGTCCGCGTGCGCTTTACCAGTCCCGAAGGGGAAGTGGTGAACCCGATGTTGTCTCCGTTGGAAGGCGGCGGCACCTACGAGGCCGAGTGGTCGCCGGAGTTGCCGGGCACATACGTTCTGGAATTGGTCTCGCCCGATGATCCCGGCACCGCCTGGTTTCGCACCGAAGTGATGGTGGAGGGCCGGGTGCCCGAGGAAATCGGGGAACCCATGCGCCCGGCCATGCTCCGGGAAGTGGCCCAGGTGACCGGTGGGCGCAGTGTCAATATGGATGAGGCCCGCGACCTCTTGCTGCGTTTGCGCGAGCTTCCCCGACAACAAGTCGTGGTCTCCGTGAACCGAATTTGGCAAAACCCGTTTTGGGTGATTGGATTTTTCCTCTTTTTCGCCCTATACTGGATTCTGCGCAAACGTCAGGGATGGATATGAGCATGCAAAAACAAAACACAGATTGGTTGCCTCCCGAACTTCAACAGGCCCTCAACCGCTTTCAGCGGCGATGGCGCCTGATCAACTCGCTTACGGTCCTGGGGCTGTTTCTCCTCATTCCGTTGACGAGCTTCCTGCTGTTGGCCATTTCGGACCGCATCTGGGCCACCCCGACCTGGTCCCGATTCCTGCTGGCGGTTCCGGTGCCGATTTTGGTGGTGGCCGCCTTGACGCCCTGGGTGAAGCGCTGGGTGTTGGCGCGTCCGGATTCGCGCAAAATCGCGGAAGTCATGGGCCGGTTGGATCGGCGCGTGGGCGACCGCCTGCTGGGAGCCGTCGAATTGTCGGAAGGCACTGCGGATCTTGCCTCCGATTCCCCGGCCCTGCGCGAGGCGGCCATCGCTCAGGTGGCTCGTGAACTGGCGGATGTACACGCGGAGGAGCAAATCAATACCGGCATGACCCGGAAATTGATTTACGGGGCGATGGTCTTGCTGGTCGCCGGCATTTCGTATGCGGTGTTTGTCCCGGACGCGGCCCGGAACAGTTTCAGCCGTTGGCTGAAACCCCATGAAGCCATTGAACGCTTTACCTTCGTACGGTTCTCCGATTTCCCCTCCGCATTGAACGTCGCCCACGGCGAACCCTATCAATTCGACGGACGCGTCACCCACGTGCGGGGTGCGGCGGTTTCCGAAGTGGACGTTCGCTCCACGGGGCCGGAATCCGTGGTGCCACGCCTGCGGGAAGACGGCTTGCTTGCCGTGGAAGGGGAGGGCTTGACCCAGTCGCGCGAAGTGACCCTTCGCGCCGGAGACGCCCGGACCCAAGTGGCGGTCAATCCCATGCTCCGCCCCGAATTGGTGGGGATGCAGGCCCGAATCGAATGGCCGGACTATCTGCGACTTGAACCCGAAGAGCTGCCCCTGCGCCGACGTCGACTGGAAGTCCCCATCGGCAGTCAGGTTCAGTTGAAGGGGACCGTCAGCCGCGACTTGGCCGAAGCCATGGCGGAAGGATTCTCCGTCTCGCGCATTGACGGCGCGGAATTCGATTTGTCCCCCTTTCGGGTGGATGCCGACCAATCCCTGACCTTGTCTTGGGTGGACCATGCGGGATTGTCGCCCCGGAATCCGGCCACGGTGGAGGTCATGGCCGTGGAAGACGCCCCCCCGCGGGTGGCGCTGAGTGGCATTTCCTCCGCCATTGCCGTGCTCGAGGATGAGTTTGTGAATTTGGAAATCAGTGCGCGCGACGATTTTGGGCTGGAGCGCGTTTGGACCCGTTGGCGTTTGCTCGAAGACGGGGTGCCCCGAGACAATTTTCTGGAAACGGAGATTTCCGGCCAGGTCGGCCGTGAAGCGTTGATGTTCTCACCGGAACGGTTCGGGTATGGGCCCGGGGATATGATCGATTTGGTGGCCCTGGCCGTGGATGCCTACCCCGACAGAACCCCAAGCGTCAGTTCCCGTCACCGCATCCTCGTGCTCAGCAAAGAAGAACATGCGCGGATGATTTTGCAGCAAATGGATGGGATTCTGACGGAATTGGATGAATCCATCCGCCAAGAAAGTCTGGCCATGGAAGCCAACAAAGACTTGAACGAACGCTCGGATGCGGATTTGGCGGCGGAGCCAAGCGCGGAAGAACTGGTCGACCGTGCCTTGGACGAGTTGGCCCGCGCGGAGCGCTTGATGGACACACAGCGCCGCATGGAAGGTTTGATTGGGGAAGCCGCCAAGAACGATAAAATCGGAGACGAACAAATCGCGGATTGGACCCGAATTTCCCAGGATTTGTTGAATCGTGCCCTGCCCGCGATGCGGGAAGCCGCCGACGCCATGCGCCGGGCCGCGGAAGCCTCCGGCGAAGTGGCGGAGGCGGGTGACGCCGATGGGGAAAGCACCGACGCCGATGGCGAAGGCGCGGACGGAGAAGGGGGCGATGGAGATATGGCCGACGCGGGTGAGGCCGGAGAAGCTGGCGAATCCGGAGAAGCTGGTGAAGCCGGAGAAGCGGGGGAAGCCGGAGAAGCGGGGGAAGCCGGAAGTGAGATGGCCGAAGCCGGACAAGCGGGTGAGGCCGGTGAAACCGGTGAAGCGGGCGAAACGTCCCAACAAGAGCGGTCTGAGCGGCGCGAGCAGCTTCAGGAGGCGATTCGCCAGCAGGAAGAAGCCATTGCCGCCATGCAACAGGGCGAGGACAATCTCAACGAATCGATCGAACAAAGCATGTCGGAACGTTTCGTGAACCGTTTGCGGGAACTGGCCCGTCAACAAAGCGAAATTATTGCGGTCATGAATCGCATGCTGCAGGAGCCGGATGCCGTGGGGGCAACCGTGGAAACCCTGCCCGAGGAACTGGCGAACGTCCTGTATGCCGCTTCCGAGTTGCAGGATGAAATTTTTCGGGAAACCCGTTATGTCTACGATGATCTGAATGGGTTTTACCGGCGGACACAACAAGACGTTTTGCGCGAGATCACCCGCGACATGGAATCCGAGCAATACGATCAGCGTTTGCCGAAATTAAAAGAATTGATTCTGAGAAACATTATCAGCCAGGTCGGTTCCGAAGCGAGCGAGTGGGTCCGTTTGTATCATGAATGGGCGGATTTGTTGGAAGGCGAGGACGATGAGGACGGTGGAGACGGTGAGGGTGGTGGTGACGGAGACGAAGATGAAGGCGAAGATCTGGAAACCATGATCGCCTTGATCCGCGCCCGTGAACGCCAGGAGCGTCTGCGCCGCCACACGCGCGCGTTGGACGAGACCTATGCGGAAAACATGAATTATCATCGGGAGGCCGTCGAGTTGGGCAATCGTCAATTTGAAGCCGCTTCGATTTTACAGCCATTGGAGAACAGAGTGAAAACGGATCAGGTCAAAGCCTTGATCAGTCAGGCCTCCGGTGAAATGATGAATGCGGGCGTTCATTTGCGCCGCCCCCAAACCGATGCCGAAACCATCGCCATTCAAACGTATGTCATCGAATTGATCGGCAACGCCTTGGAGCAAAGCATGGGCGGGGGCGGGGAAGACTCCGGCGAGGATCAACAGCAGGATCAGCAACAACAACAGCAGCAAATCAACCAACAAATGATGCAGGCGCTGATGCAAATGATGCAGGGGCAGCAAAGCGGCCAGGAAGGCGGGGAAGGTCAAACGGGCTTTGGGGATCCCGGGCGCGCGGACATCACCGGACCCGGCATGAGAAATCGCGGTGAGCAGGACGGGGAATCCAAGGCCGGCGCCGTTGATCCGTCCCGTTGGCCCTCCAGTTATCGCAATATGATGGACGCATATTATCAGGCCATGGAAGAATAAAATGAAATACGCAAAAAAAATGTCTGCATTGATGGCCGTGCTCTGCTTGGCGCCAACTTCTTTCCTGCCCTTGGCCACGGGACAAAACCGAGGCCAGGGCATGCAAATCGGTGACACGTTGCCCCTGGAGTTGGGCAATATGTACCGTGCGGGATTAAGCTATTTGGCTTCTTCCCAGACCAATGCGGGGAATTGGTCCGATACCTACGGCCAACAGCCCGGAGTTGTGGGTTTGGTGGCGCTTGCCTTTTTGGCCAGTGGCGAAGACCCGAATTTTGGTCCGTATCGGGTGCAAATCCGCCGGGCCGCAGAATTCATCGTTTCTCAACAGGATGCCAACACGGGATACATTGGAAATTCCATGTACAACCATGCCTTTGCCACCCTGGCCCTGGCCGAGTTGTACGGCCACTTGCGTGAACCCGATGTCGGGCTGCCGTTGCGGCGGGCCGTTGATTTGATCCTGAATTCCCAAAAGCAAAACCCCAACAATGCCTGGCGCTACAGTCCAACGTCCCAGGATGCGGACACCACCGTTTCCGGCGGGCAAATGGTGGCCTTGTTCGCCGCAAAGAACGCGGGGCTGGAAATTCCGGAAGAGGCCTTGGAGAAGGGGTTGCAGTATTTCAAAGAGAACATGGCGCCGGATGGCGGCATTGGCTACACACGCCCCGCCGGCGGTAATTCAACCCGCACGGCGATTGCCAGTTTGAGCTTCAGCTTGATGAATGATTACAGCTCCGATGAATCCAAAAAAATCTTTGAATACATCCGTCAGAATCAGTCCGAGACCGGAAATTACTTTTATTACCACCTCTACTATCTCGCCCAGGCCTTGTTTCAAGGGGATATGAGCGAATGGCGCGTGTGGAACCGTAGAATCATCGAGGTTTTTCGCGCGACCCAACAGTCGAATGGATCGTGGAGCGGGCAACGCGGCCCCACTTTTTCGACCGCATCCGCCCTGCTGACGGTCGCCTTGAATTATCGTTTGCTACCGATTTACGAACGTTGACGGAGCGAAGGCCAGCGAATCTCGGCAAAATTCCTTGCGATTTATCATTCGCGCATTGCTCGGAATACGGTATGTTTCCCTTATGAAAATTCGCAACCATCCTCTATTTTCACTGCTTTTTGTCAGCGCGGCGTTTCTCTGCGCCACTCAATTGCGCGGAAACATGCGTGGGGAACCGCCCATGGGAACGGGCCCATTTCACACCCTGAGGCTCTTGAATGGCGATTTGATGCACGGCAAGATCCTGCAGGCGCGGGGGACGGATTTGGAATTTCAGCCCCGATGGAGTGCCACCCCCGTCCACATTGGGCTGCGGTTTGTGAACTATCTGTTCCTCGATGGGCAATCCCCTAAATTCTTCGAACCCCGGGCCTGGATACAATTGACCAATGACGACCGCCTTGACGGTCGTTTTTTGGGAATGGATGACGAATGGGTCCATTGGGAAACCCCTTGGGGACAAAAGGCAAACATCAAGCGGCGTATGGTGAAAACCCTGGGCGTTTCCCCAGGGAAAGATGAAGTTCTCATGCCCTACGCGGAAACCCCTGATGATTGGAGTTTGTTGCATCATGGCAGACGCCAGGCCCGGAACCCCACCTTGACCATGATTGCCGGCGAAATGGTTTTGCCTCCTGGAAACGCCTCCACCGTTACCCGCCAATTGCCCGTGATCCCCGAACGATTTGTTTTCGAATTCAAATTAAAGCATCTGGATGAGCAATTCTCCACGACGCTCACGTTGATGGGCCAAAACGGTCTTGGGAGGTCCCAAGGATCGTTGTCTCTTCAAATCAACCAACGGCAATTGTTTGGCCAGTTGATCCGCCAACAAAGTCGGGCCGGAAACAACTGGCGGGAGGATTTGCCACATCATGCCCGAGAAGAACAGTTTTTCCGGATTTTCGTCGATTTCAATGCCGAAACAGCCATTGTATACCTGAACGGCAGACGCTTCAAAGCGTGGGTGATCAGCAATGAGGAAAATTTGGTGGGACGGGATGATCTGTATTTTTCCTTTCGGCCTGTTCAGGGAAACGGAAGAACCCTTTTGTCTCAAGTCAGAATGTTGCAATGGGATGGTGAAACGTTCCCGCATGACCTTGAATCGATGAACCGTCAAAAAGATGTGATTTTACTTCGAAATGGTCAGGCGGTTGAAGGGCGGGTGCTTCAAGCGGGCGCCGACGAATGGGTGGTGGCAACGGAAGAAGATGTTCGCCGCACAATTCCTTTGGCGGAAATTTTGGAATACCACCCCCCCGTTCCGCTGCGGGCCACGCCCAGAAGAAGAAATCGTGATGTTGAGCTTCGCTTGAACGGCACGGGGAATCGTTTGACCTTTGTGTTGAACGGTTTTGATGGAGAACACTGGCATGGGGAAAGCGCGGCCTGGTCAGCGCCTCTGGAAATCCCCGCCGAATGGCTTGCCTTTGTCCGTTACAACATTTACCGCGGGGAGGCGGCGGATGCCGCTGAAATCTCCATCGATTTGGACCGCTCCTTTCTTGATGCGGCAGAGTAACCTTGAATGAATTCACATGCGCTGTCCTCAACACCATTCCAAAATCCCGCTGTCGGCCCTTCTGCCCGGCTTTCTGCTCCGCATGCTTCTTTTGGGCGTGAACGTGTACGCCGGATCAGACTCGCTGACGCTCCTGAATGGAGATGTCATCCAGGGCCGTTTTGAAAAATTGCAGGGCACCTCCTTGCAATTCAAGCCCTTGTGGGCCCATGAAACCGTCGGTATCCCGGCCGCTTTCGCCGGCAACTTGCAATTTTCTTCCGGAAAACCCGATGTCCCGTTCCGGGATGTGCGCTTGGAGTTTGTGAGCGGGGGTCACTTGCAAGGCCGTTTGCTCGATGTGAATGACAATGCCGTGGTTTTCAAAACAACTTGGGGGCAAGTGTTGACCACCCGACGTGAATTTATTCATCGCCTGCTTTTTTTGCCGGATGAGGAAAACATCCTGTTTCAAGGTACATTTGACGATGGGCAATGGGAGTTGGCGCCCTCCGAAAATGACGCCTCGAGTGCGACGGTGGAGGGCAACCTCCTGACGTTGCGAGGACCGACCCATGCCGGATTCACCCTCCCGCCGCTGCCGGAAAAAATGGTCGTGGAGTTTTCGGTTCGAAATTTGATGCAAGCCAACGGCTTCAATTTCGAGTTGTTGGCACGGGGCCCGCCCGGTCGCTTGCAGGAGGGGTTGTCCTTCATGTTTGGCGGCAACTGGCTGGTCGCCAGAATGAGCCAACCCCGCGGGAGAAACCGCCAACTTTTCCGCGGGACCCTTGGCCATGCGATCCAAGAAGGTGAATGGACGAGATTCCGCTTTTTGTGTGACTTGAAAACCAATCAAATTCAGATTTGGTTGGACGGGGAATACTACCATACATTTCACTATGATACCGAAGCGGATCCGGTGGACAAAGACCAATTCAAGATCCGTTTTCTAAACCGTAACCCTTCTACCGTGGTTGAAGTCAGTGATCTCGTCGTGTGGAAGACCACCGCTGCATTTCCGGAAATACAAATCGATGGCTTGAATATGCCCGATCCAGGATACTTGAGGTTGCATAATGGAGACGTGTTGAATGCGGACTTGACTGAAATCGACAAGGGCTGGGTCCATGTGCAATTGCCGCAAGGCGAGAATATTTCGCTGCGACGCGATCGCGTGGATCACATCACTTTGCAAGCGGAGGGCCATATTCAACCCAAGCGCCGCGAACGGGATGTCCTTGTGCGCTTGGCGGGTAGCTCCGACAGCTTCACCTTGCGCCTTCTGTCTTTGGACTCCGAAGGGTTGACGGGGGAAAGTGATTATTTTGTGGAACCCTTGAAAATCCCGCCCGCGTTTCTCCAACAAGTGGAATTCAATATACATCAACGCATTCGGTTTGATCGGGGAATGCAACGTCAAGAGCCACTCGTTTTCCTTTCCTTGGACCCCATGCAAATGGATGGGGGCGCATGAGATTTTTTTTGAGGGGGCGATCCTGTTTGTCCCGGGAAGCGGGGTCCGCGGCACGAAACTCCGCATCTTGAACGAGGATCAGGATGTGTCCTGGATTCACGGATTTTGGAGAAAACTTTTTTTTTCATGATTGCACCCGGGTATCATTCATTATACTATGAATGTAACTTTTTCACCGGAGGTCATTTGCCGGAGGTCATTCCCATGAAAACATGCCGTTGTGTCAATTTTTTCAGTACGATTATCGCTCTGGTTTTGATTTGCGGAGTTTTATGGCTGGGGGGGTGCGGGAGGCGGCAAGCGGAAGCAGACGAATCTCCCGCAAGCGCCGCTCCGTTCCGCATTTTGATGGTTGCGGATCCCGTGGCCTTGGCGTTTGAAAAAGCCCTGCCCGAGATCGAAAAGGAATTGGGGCTGGAGATCTCATTGGAGAGCGTGGGGTATAATGATGGCCGTCGTCTGGCCTTGATGAATACCCGGGATCGGGTTTCCCGCTATGATCTGATCGCGTTCGATGTGGTTTGGCTGGGGGAATATTTGGAAATGAACGTTTTGTCGGATCTCTCCGGTGCATTCTCGGAAGAATGGTTGGCGGGCTTTCTTGCGGAACCGCTTCGGGGCTCAATGATGGATGCTCGTCTGTATGGCTTGCCCATACAGCCCCATGGGGAACATCTCTGGGTGCGGCAAGACCTGTTGACGGAACACGGGCTGGCGTTCCCCCAAACCACCGATGCGGTTTTGGCGGTGGCCGCGGTGTTGCATGACCCCGGCGCGGGCCGCTACGGCATTGCCTGGAACGCACAACGCGGACAGCCATTGGGCCAAACCATGGCGCATTTTTTCGCGGCCTTTGGTCAACCGCTTCTGGACGAAACGGGCATGCCGGCTTTTCAAACCGAACGGGGGTTGAAAGCCGCCGAATACGCTTTGGCCCTGAAGGCCTATTCGCCCCCGGATATCCTGAACATGGCTTGGGATTTGCGGACATCCCGCTTTGCGGCGGGAGGGGTTGCGATGACGTATGGCTGGGGTGCCCGTGCGCATATGACCGAAGATCATTCGGCCTCCCGCGTCCGCGGGCTGGTCACATATGGCCCCGCACCCCATGCACCGGACAGTTCCCCGGTGACGCCTTTGGGGGTTTGGAGCATGGGGGTGCCCGCAAACGCCCGTTCCCGGAGCCATTCCGTTCAGGTTTTGTCCCGCATCCTGCAACCGGACATCCAACGTTGGTTGGTGGAGGCGGGGAACTGTTCGCCCCCGCTCAGCGACTTGGTGGCCGACCCGAACATTCAACAGAAGTTTCCGGTGCTTCAGACGGTGCAAAGGCTGAATGAAGCGGAACAATTCGATATGCGGATGCGTCCACGCATTCCACAATGGGCCGATCTTTGTGAAATTCTGGGAACGGAATTTCACGAAATGCTGGCGGGCCGATTGACGGCGGAAGAGGCCCTGCATCGGGCGGAAGCGGCGGCCCGAAAGCTTTTTGAAGCGGAGGATTCCTAATGCCGTCGGCCGAACCGTCCGAAGCAAAGCAACTCCCGTTTTGGCGAATGCCCCGGCGCATTCACGAACGATTGATGTGGATTTTCGCGCTGATTCTGTTGATCCCGTGCCTGGGCATTCCGCTGTTGACCCTTGGGTATTTGCGAGTTGATTTCATCAAATCCAAAGTCGGGACCAGCGAAAAGGCGGTCCGGCAGCACGTGCGTCTGTTGGAAAGCCGCTTGGAGACCCGCTCGGTGGAACTCCTGATGGTGGCGCAATTTCCTGAAATGCGGAAACTGGTCAATGCCGCCGAACCGGCGGAAAAATCCGTTGCCCACGAAGCGCTTTCCAAACGATTGCAAAGCTATTTGCAAAAGCATCCCGGGCTGTATGCCGGAATCCGGCTCTTGGATGTGGACGGCAAGGAAATGTTGAATTTGCGGACCGATCCCCTCGAAGAGATCAGCCGACCGGAGGTCGATTTTTCCCACATGCCGTTTTTTGTGAATGCCATGCACCTGGCCGGGATTCAGGGCCAGTCCGTTCCCGTACACATGTCCGTTCCCGACCCTTCGGGCGCACTTTTTTATTCTTCGCTGGTGATGACGGACGATGGAATCATTGCCGGCGTGCTGGTTCTGGAGATCCGGCTGGATACCCTTTTGCATTCGTTGCGAGACGGCGGACCCGGCACCTTGTTCCAAGTGTGGGACCATCGGGACCGGAAGTTGTATCCCGGAAGATTCGAAAGGCAGCATTCCGTTGAGTTTTCCACACCCGGAGAAAACCAATTGTCCGAGGAAGAACAAGGCATGATCTTCTCCGCGGAGGCGGGCGCCTTTGCGCGCGGGCGCTTTCTTCCGGGCGAAATCATCGCGTATGCCCGTGCGAGGCCGGTTGGCCAAAGCACCATTCAGTGGACGGCCATTTATCAAATCGATCTCACGGACGTGGACAATGCCCTCCTCAATGCCGCCTGGATGGTGCTCCTGATCGTTGTGGCCGGTTTGCTGTGCTCGATCCTGATCGCCTTGTATTTTTCCAGGCAAATATCCCGGCCCATTCGACAATTGGCCACCGCCGCCCATGACATCAGCCATGGGTATTGGGATACCCTCCTTCCTGAAAACCATCATTTGCATGAAGTTTCCGAATTGACCGATGCGTTTGCCAGCATGAGCCGGCAGTTGCGGACCGCCCATCAAAACCTTTTACAGAAAATTGAAGACCTGGGCGCATCCGAAATCAACTTGGCCGGGGAAAAAGAACGTTTGTCCGTGACCCTGCGAAGCATTGGCGACGCGGTGCTGTCCACCGACTTGGACGGTACGATTGAAACGCTCAACGTTCAGGCTTCGGAATTGTTGGGCCAAAGCATTGAAACGGCCACCGGGAAAACTTTTGGCACGCTTGTGAAACTGACGGACCGTTCCTCCGGCGAACCCTTCAAAGATCCGGTCACCCGTATTTTGCAAGAGAACGCCTCCATGGTGGCGCACAATGACTTGCTGCTCATGAAAACCGACGGGGATCCCGCGTCCGTTGAACTCACGG
>PXAS01000221.1 GCA_003565815.1 PVC group bacterium | reverse complement strand
GCCCGTTGCATTTCCGCGTCGTGGGCCCGGGTGGGGGCGGACACCGGATCGGTGGCCCTGCATCCCAGCAAAAACAGGGCGCTGAACGACAAAATGCCGAGGGCGAAATTCATTTTTTTCATAAAATCCTTCCTAATCGGGGCAAAACTTAACGTGCCAGGGGGAATTCCCATTGCAGGCCACTCATAAACACATTGCCGGCGACCGCAACATTCAAAACGCGGACAGAACGTTCGCTTTCCTGATCGTCATTGATCACTGATACTTGGCGGTCTTGAAAATGATGAAAGCAACGTGCCAAAGGAAACATTGTGCGGTCGTATGCCCGTCCTTGGTTTGATCGATCACCATACCTCATTTGGCTCATTTTGATCTCAGCCCATGTGATTGGCATATCAGATAATGAGTACCTTTCCGAGTGATTCTTGTAGACATAATCAATCCAATCATGGTTGAAAGAAGCTGCACTAAATTCATACATGTATGAGATGAAAGTCCCTGGGATCGTTGGATGCGGATCGTTGGTTTCCGAAAAATCATCTTCATCATTGGTTAATTGAACAAACAGGCTAGATTGCGTGGGCTTGCTCCCCCAAGCCCCGCGACTCTGGTCGGAGGGACAGATAAAAGAGCTGTCATCGTTGACGTAGCCATCCGCATACATGTCCGAGAGCCAGGGGAAAATGGATTCCACTTCCGTGGTGAAGGCATCCTGTTGGCCTTCGATATAGCGTTGGTTCCAAGCAATGCCAAAGGTGCGCAGGTGGGACATGCACTTGGTCTGGCGCGCTTGCGCCAGGGCTCGGTTTACGGCGGGAAAGAGGAGGGCGGCCAGCAACGCGATCACGGCGATCACCACCAACATCTCAATCAACGTAAAACCAATCTGATTGTGTTTTTTGTCTTTCATACTAGTGCGATAAAGTTTAACTAAGCTAGACAATCTCAATATACCAGTAAAATGTCAATCAGAATATGTCAAAGCTTCAAAGTCCCCGGGATGGCCTTCCCTTGGAAGGTTTTCCTTTTGGCCGCCCTGAGTTCGCTGATCCCCATGCGGGGGTGGGCGAACGGGTTCAACGTGCACTACGCCCCGCAGGTGGTGTTTCGCGGGAATCCCCTTGCCTTTCAACTGCTTGCGAATGAGAGAGGACAAGTCTCGTTTTTTCTTGGAGATCAACTCCACGCCACCGTCCCCCTGGTTCCCGGCGAGGTGGGCGAGGTTTCGTTCAACCCCGAGCGCGGACAGCTTTTGCGCTTTTCCATGGAAAACACCTCGCACCTGTTCCGTCTGGTGCGGCCCACCGTGGATGTCGGGGCGTTCTCGGAGCGGGACGGCTATTTGGAACTCGGGGACGTGCCCGTGATTCTCATGCCCGAGCATCGCAAACCGCCGCCGCTGGACCGACGTTGGGAAACCATGAACCGACTCCTCCAGCAGTTCCGGGACCAACGGCCCTCCCTGGAAAACATCCTCTGGCTGGCGCACAACGACAGCGCCGCCCCGGAGACCCTGGGCAAAACCCTTTCCGCCGGGCAAATCCCCCGGGTCTCTCCCCCCGCCGAATCCTGGTTCGACTTGCACGGCTATCTGTTGACCCCCTTGAACACCGATGCCGCCGATTTTTTGGTGGTGGAGGTCGACGCCGCGGACTTTGAACGCGGCATGCCCGCCCATGAATGGGTGATGAAATGGCAATTCGTCCTCCAGCGGGTCCAACACCGCTCCGGGGCAAGCCAGGGTCTGCTCCTGGGTCCCGAGCCCGGGCCCATGGTCGATCCCTGGATGCCCTGGTTCAAAGAAAACCTCCCCGCCCTCGCCAGCGCCCACGGTTTGATTTTTGTCGACCGGTCCCTGCCGGAAGCCGTTTGGCGCGAACGCCTTTTACACCGTCTTGATCAAAAGTTTCTTCTCCCATGAATTTGTTCCGCGCTTCCCTGCTCTCCTTTGTACTCCTCTCCATTTCCCAAGCGGAAGAACGCTGGTATGTCACCACCCCGCCCACGGCCTATCGCATCCAGGAAGTGGAGGAGGACTGGCGTGAATTTTCGGAGATTTCCATTGCCGTGCAACTGCAAAGCGAGTTGCCCGATTTCCCCTTGCTGCTCTCTTTGTTCATTCAAAACCGGGATGGCGTTTGGATGGAGGCCAGGGCGGACGTCCCCCTCACGGGGCAACGGCAACGCATCAGCCTTTCTCTTCTTGACGACAGCATCGACTGGCGTTGCGCC
The DNA here is from genome assembly GCA_003565815.1 of PVC group bacterium. Lineage (GTDB taxonomy): Bacteria > Verrucomicrobiota > Kiritimatiellia > SS1-B-03-39 > UBA6053 > PXAS01. The sequence goes on along the minus strand of PXAS01000221.1, from coordinate 3,464 downwards.
AACGCCGACCGTCCTTTCGGCGTCGACCTGCTCGGGGAAGTGCGTCGTTGGGGCCTGCGGCTCTATACCCCCCAATCCTGGGGCGGGGTCATTCAAGTGGGCCGACTCGAAAAAAGACCCCGGGACGAGCCTCCCTCCAAGTTTCTGATTCCCAGACCGTTGCCAGGCAACGCGGTCGCGGGGATTCCCTTGGACCTCGATGTCGAACCGCGTTCATTCACCGGGGATCCCTATGACGCGTCCCGGACCCCCTGGCTGGAAATCATCCGCGGCGACAAAACCCTGGAGCTGCCCTCCTTTTGGGTGCGGGAACACCGGGAAAGGCGGTCTCCCGGAACGTCCGACGCGAAAATGGTGCCTTGGCGCCGACCGGTTTTCCGCGTTCGCACGGTTCTCGATGAACCCGGCGAATACACGGTGAACGCCCGCTGGGGGGGGAAGACCTACGCACTCGGTCCGCTCACCGTGCGGGCGGCGGACACGGAACCGAGCGCCACGCCGGACACCCGCGAAGCGCCAAGCCATTTGACCCTGCCCCCGCCCGTGGAAACCATTTGGGTGCGGCGAGGTCCGGGATTGCCGTGGGAACCCGCCGACGACGGAGAAACCGGCATTCTCTGGCACATGGTGGCCGACTGGACCCCGAACTGGTCCAACTACGCGGGCTTGGGGAACTTTGTGCAACCCGAACTCGCCGCCTTCGAACAGGCCATTCCGGGGACGGGCGGATCGGGACTCCTGGTGGTGGAAAGCGAAACCATTCTCGACAACCGCACCCGCTACAATTGGGTCGATCATCCGTGGAACGCCGCGAATGGCGGACATTTGCGCTTTCATCAGGAAATGTGGGACGAAGCGGAATGGATCGATCTCATTGAACGGCGGGGGCAATATCTGTGGCGTCGATTGGGCGCCCTCCCGGAAATCCATGGTTTGTATCTCGATGTCAAACGGGCCTCCCCCGGGCACGTGTCGTGGATTGAAGCCGCGGCCGACCGTTTGCAAGCCGCCCTGCCGGGCGTGCCCGTTTATGCACCCAGTCCCGGCTTGCCCGCCCGGAACGACGTGCTGGCCCTCACCGTGGGCCGCGACGGATGGTCCAGACCCATGGGCATGAGCGGCTCCCGGGAAATCCAAACCGAATCCCGCGAAGTGGCCGCCGTGTTTTCCGGGGCCGTGGACGGAGCCCTGGACGCCGCCCTGCAACAGATGCAGCGCTGGAGCGTCGCCCCCGTGCTCCGCCTGGACTTGGAACCGCGGCTGCGGCGGGGCAATCCCTCCGTGGAGGTGCATGTGCGCACCACCCCGGGCACCGTCTTCGCCTCGGAACTCCATCCCCTGCACAACGGGGAAATCAACCGGCTGTTTTTGCCGGTGGACGACCCGGAAGCCTGGACCTGTTTTCAGGACCCGGACCGTCCCTGGACCCCCATGGAGCGCATGAACATCCGCGAGGTGATCCTGCGCCTGTATTCCGACGCGGAGAATGAAAACGGGCGCCTGGTCCTTCACGACGCCCGCATTGTGTCCCATCCCCTGCCCCGGCGCCCGGAACCGCCCGAAATCGCCCTGTCGGGACTGGACGCCCCCGGGGAATCCGTTCGCCAATATGAACGCCTGGACTGGCGCTTCGACCTCAATCGTCTCTTTCACAATCCCTACGACCCACGTGAAATCGCCGTGGACCTGCTCGTCACCCTGCCCGACGGACGGGAAGTCAGCCACCCCGGATTCTTTTATCAGGAGGTGGCCCGTTCCTATGAAGACGGAGTGGAAAACTGGACCCTGCGGGAAGAAACCGACTGGCGCGTGCGCTTCCGCCCCTGGCTGGCCGGGGCGCACGAATGGACCCTGCGAATTGAACACCATCCCTTTCTTGGCGGGGATCCGGAAATTTTGGAACGAAGCGGACGTTTCGAGGCCGCCCCCGAACCCGAAGCCCGCGGCTTTCTGCGTCAGGCGGAAAACGACCCGCGATTCCTGGAATTCATGAACGGGGAATTTTTCTATCCGCTCGGCCACACCATGCGAAGCCCCACCGACCGTCGGCCCGGCATTTATTCCCCCCCCCTGGAGCGGTCACTGGAAGAAGCCGACGCCATGGGCACCGCCATTTACGAGCGCTGGTTCTCCCGCATGGAGGAAGCCGGCGGAAATTTCGCGCGCATCTGGATCAGCAACTGGTGGCTGGGATTGGAATGGAACCACCGGCACGAAGGCTATCACGGTCGCAAATATTTCAACCAGGCCAATGCCGCCAGACTCGACCGCATCATCGACCTCGCGGAAACGCACGGCATCTACATGAACATCGAGACCACCAACCACGGTTCCCTGAGTTCCACCATAGACGAGGAATGGGTGGACAACCCTTGGAGCGCGTTTTCCGTGGACGACGGTCCCAACACCTACGCGACCGATTATTTTCATCATCCGGAATCCCTGGCCTGGCACCGCTTCAAAATGCGCTATTTGCTGGCCCGGGCCGGGCACAGTCCCTCGGTGGCCTGGTGGGGCGTCATCACCGAATCGGAATGGGTCGAACCCTATTTCCGCAGCATGCGGGATATTTCCAACGACCGGCGACGGCCCGATCACCCCGACCCATTCCGGACCAACGAACATCGGGAACCCTACAAGCAATGGATCGACGACACCGCCACTTATCTCCGCAACGCCAACGCCCACCCCGTGGCTTCCGGCACCCATTTTTCCAATCCCCGCAACGGACTCGACTTTTGGAATCTGGATTCGTTGGTCGCGGTGTACAACAACGCCTACAACGGATTTTTCCGCCACGTCAACATTCCTCTCACCCTGCCGGGGAAGGTGCAAACCGACCGGGACTACCCCTTGTATGCGGTTGCGGAACGCAGGCAGGATCCCTGGGGCGGGGTCGCCCAGGATTTGGTGGGCTACGAACGCTTTTTCCTGCGCCGGGCCCGCAACCAAAAACTCACCCTGGTGGGCGAATGGGGCGGGACCCCGCGCGGAGGCCGGGACCACCATTTGATCGCCGAATTCCGCACCGGTCTCTGGATCTCGCTGATGACCAACATGTCCGGTGCCACCGGTTTTTGGTGGTTCAACCTCGTGGATTTCCACGACCTCTTTGAACATTACGGCCACGCGGCCCGTTTTCTCGAAGGCGAGGATTTCCGCGGCAAATCTTATGCCTCCGCCCGCTGGCCGGTCTTCTACCAAGGGCCGCGGCCCGGACGCCAAGTTCCGCACCGTCTCGCCTACGGAAAAAGCAACGGCACCGAAGCCTTTGCCTACCTCTTTCCCTCCTGGATCTCCCATGCCAACCGCTCCCGCCCGCCCAGCGGTTTCGACGACCCCGACTTCCCCCGCTCCGGACGCGGCTGGCTGGCCCTGCCCGACAGTCTGGACGAGGGCCGCTATCGCGTGGAATGGTGGAATACCTTTACCGGCGAAATTCACGAGCAAAACGTTTTTTTCCT
>PXAS01000260.1 GCA_003565815.1 PVC group bacterium | reverse complement strand
GAACCATCCCTTTTTAAAAAGGTTTACGGATTTCTTTGCATCCGTTGTCCGGCGTAGCCATCCGTTGGGCATTTTTGATTATCCTTAGGGTCGGACTTCGATGTTAGAAAAATCAGCCGTATCCCGTCCGTGAGTTCCGCATCGAACCGTTCCCCCGTTGTAAACCTTTCCACGTTCCGTTTTTCGCCGTTCGCGACAAGGGACTGTCGCGCCACGCGCCGTAGATCGGCAGTCCCTTGCCGATAACCTTGCCGCAAAAAACGTCGTTGCCTTATCTCTCGTATTCCGATATTCTCTGATCATAAGAGGGGTAAAATTTGCACGCCCATGAAAACTGTTTTCCAAATCCTTGCCTTCAATCTCTTTCACATCCTGGTGATTACGCCATTGCTTGTGTTTTTGATGCTGATTGAAGTTGCCGTATTGAAGCGTTTGGCGGATTCTCTTTGGCCAAGCGCCCTTTGGATTCAGTTTGCATTGTTCTGCTTTCTGATCGGCTGGTTGGCCCGGTGCTGTCAACTGCGGGTGCCATTTCTACTTGCGACGATCCTATCCTTCTGGGTTTTTGACGCAGTCGGACTGATTATTGAACCATTATTTTTCGCTGGAGTATTTCTCACGTTTTCCTGGGCCGGCTTTTTCGTCCCATTCCCGGCCAGGACCAAGGGGCTTTGGGAGATCTCCATGCCTTGGATTTCCAAATATCCGCTTGTGACGATTCCCCTCGGACTCGCCTTTCTGCTCGGGTCGTTTCGGGTACTTGACGACATCGATCTCGGATATGGGAGAGGCCAGGCTGATGGACGGTTGATCTCTGCGGCTCGGGAACTTTATTTCGACGCTCATACCCACGCAATCGAAAACGACAAGCCGTATTTGAGAATCGACAACCAGGATATCAGCGACTTTGTCGGGATTTCGGGAGCTGTATATGTTCGCAAAGGAGAGATTCATCTGCAAGACTTGGCATCGGATACCCTGCTTCTTGTCTTTGATGAGAATCGCTTGATCCAAAGCGGCGGAAACCTTTATTCGAGGAGGTGCCGTCCCATGCACACCGGACTCACCGTTACCGGAAAAGTGCTTCGCTTCAGCGTCGCGGAATTCGAGGCCCTAGACCTTTCCGATTTTGTTTACCTGAATTTTGAAACGGAAGTGGGCATGGTACGGGTGGATCTGAATCCTCGCAAATCTTTCCCAGAGCAAATCGCGTATTTCCAAACCCAACTCGACCTCCAACTGGACCAACCCGCAAGTCTTGTTTTGGAACCTGCCGAGATCGTCGACAGGCCAGCGCCCGCCTTCCCCACTACCGGCGGATATCTGCGCGATGTGAGTTTGAGGGACGCCCTGAGTTTGATCACGGAACTCGAAGCGGCTGAAGTCGAGTACAACGGAAAAAAGCGCACGATCCTCCTCCGCAAAAACACAGCCTGGGGAACACGTCACCCTTCCCCGCCGCCGCCAGAAGATCCGTTCGCACCGTTTATGGATGAATAAACTTTGCCACTTGAATCAAAAGCATTGAGATCGGCGGGGTCTAGTCCGAATTACTGTAGATCGGCAGTCCCTTGCCGATAACTCTGCCGCAAAAAACGTCATTGCCGCAACCGTTGTATTCAGATCCTATGATCGTATGGGGTTAAATCAGAAAAAACCATTGACTTTCCTCGGGTCAACTGTATTGGTGTTGTAATACAGTAATACACCAGTCTTTTCAGATAGAGAAATGCTTCCCCTTCGCATCGACCCTCATTCCGGCATGCCGGTATACCGGCAGATACGCGATCAGATGACCCATCTGATGGCGTCGGGCACGGTGCGTCCGGGTGACCGTCTGCCTTCGATCCGGGAATTGGCGGCGCAGTTGACACTCAACCCGGCCACGGTGGCCAAGGCCTATGCCGAACTGGAAAACGAGGGCGCGGTGCTTTCGGAACGTGGCAAGGGGGTGTTCGCCCTTGAGGCCGCTTCCCGCCACGGCGCCCGGGAACGGGAAAGCCTGTTGAGGAAAATGCTGCGCCAGGTCTGGGTGGAGGCCCTGCAAATGAAGGCGCCCGCCGAAGATCTGCGAACCTGGTTTGAGGAAGAGGGTCAAAAATTGACCCCGACAATTTCCAAGCAAGAACCCCCACACAGAGGAGAAGAACGCAAATGACGCCACCCGCAATTGAAGCCCGCGATTTGGGCAAGGTCTTTCCCGGCAATGTGCTCGCGGTGAACGGATTTGATCTCGCCGTGCCCCGGGGCGCGGTTTATGGACTCATCGGACGCAACGGCGCCGGCAAAACCACCGCCATCCGTCTGATGATGGGTCTGCTGCGTCCGAACCGGGGAGAGACCGCCCTTTTGGGCGAAAACATGATCGCCGCCCCGGCCCAACACCGGGCCCGCATTACCTTTGTCCCCCAGTCTCCGCGACTGCCGCAGGGTCTGACGCTTTCGGAATACGCGGACGAAATCTCCGCCTACTATCCCCGCTGGGACGCGGACGGATTGCGCAATCTTTTACGTCGCTTCGAAGTGCAACCTCAAAAACGCTTTTTCCACATGTCCGGGGGCGAACAGCGCAAGGCGGCGGTGGCCCTCGCGCTTGCCCCCCGTCCCGAAGTCATTTTGCTGGACGAACCCGCCGCCGGACTCGATCCCATTGCCCGCAGGGAGTTGTTGTCTGTGCTCGTGGAGGCGCTCGGCGAAAGTGAAGGGCTCACCGTGCTTTTGAGCACCCACATCATCGGCGATTTGGAACGGGTGGCCGATCATATCGGCGTAATGGACCGGGGACGCATCACGCTTTCGGCGCCTCTGGATGATCTGCGGGAGAAATACTGCCGGGTGCAACTGGTCTTCGACGAAACCGACGTACCTGCGGAGTTGAAAATCCCCGGCGTGCTCCGCGAACAACGATCTGGGCCGGTGTTGGAGGCGGTGGTGCGCCTCGAACATCCCGACCAACTCAACAGCGTTCGCAATCTTCCCCGCACGCGCTTCCGCGAATTCCCCCTGGGTTTGGAAGATCTTTTTCTCGAACTTCAAAAAGAAAGACAGGTATGAACACCCTCACCATCCCCAAAGATGACTTTCAAAGACGAATTCTGCAGGGCGTGTTCCGCCGCGCCTGGCGCATGACCGGCTTCGGCCTCATGGGATTTGTATACACTTGGCTGCTCTCCCTCTGGGTTCTGCAGTTTTTTCAGCATCCGGGTTTTCTCATGGGATTCGGGATCTTGTACGCGCTGGCCATTGGCTTGTGGCTGGGAAGCGGAACGCAGCATGAAGAGGGCGAGGAGATGCTTTTCAGTCTGCCCCCCACCCGGGCGCAAATCTATTGGGTGCAGGCCGCCGTGGGCAGTCTCCCTTTGCTTTTGCTCTGCACCCTTGGCGTGTGGGCCCTGCGCACGGAAGCGCCGCAGGCCCTTTGGGGGCTGTTTGTCACCTCCGGTTTCACCGAACCTTTTCGCGTGCGGAAGGTTCATTTGATCCTGTTGCCCTTGTCGGTGGGCGTGCCGATGTTGCTGTTCGCCTGCGTGTATGGGCTTTCCGCCCTGGCGGTCAACCGAAACGGCGCTGTCCTGGCACTGATCGTCAGTGGCATGATCACGGCCGCGCTCACCATGGGCGGCATCCTACTGGAATCCTTGATCTGGCAATTTCCCCGGGGTGGACTTTCCGCAGCCCTGATGCTCGCTCTTGCCGCCTTGATCCTGTGGGCCTGTGGTCGTGGATACCAACTAAAAGAAGGAAACCCCGGACCCGCCACAACAAACAGCGGCAGCAAGGCCGCCTTGATCGTGGGGATACTGGTGATTGTTTTGGTTTTCCTGCTCTTTTTCTGGAGTTTCGGGCCTACGTCCTCGGCAGGACCCGAATCGCTTCCTGCAACATTGGAAGTCAAAGAATCCGTCACGCAGCCAACACCCTCCCCCCTCCGCTCAAACCCCGCAAAGGCAGGAGAATAATCCTATGACCCCGTTTTTTCTCTTTTGGTTTTTCATCATTTCCGCAGCTGTCTACGTTTTTGCAACCCGGGGGCTGTTTCCCCGCCTCCGCCGCGGACACCGTCCCATGACGGTCCGCTGGGTCTGCGCACTGCTGGCCTTGTTTATCTTGGCCTCCATGCTTCACGGACTCCGCGTTCAGACCCGGCAGACGTACGCAGATGCCCCGCCGGGAGAACTCCGCGTTCCCGTTCAGCCGGTCGAACTCACCGCAGAGGCCCTGGCGGCGGGTGAATTCGACATGCTGGTTCACCTCGTGGCCGGCACCCTGCAAGATCAGACCTTTTTCCCTTTCGAGATCCGGGAAATTCGCCTGCCCTGGCCGGAGGGACAGGGAGAGTCACTGGCCATGGAGATGCGGCCCGCCGGACACGAGGTGCAGGTCATCCTCCGCCCGGGCGAAATGCAGGATTGGACCCGACAGCGCAATCAACCCGGGCACTATATGAAAGTGAGCTACGAACATGAGATTTCCCAACGCGGTAGCGGAGCCGGTTCCCGCACCGTGCGCCTTCCCGCCGTCTTTCAAGTCTTCCAACGAAACCGGGTTCCGCTTTCCCGGCATCCGTATTCTTTGGTGCCCGGCCTGGAGGCCGACCTGGCCGCAGTGGGCGTGATCACCCCCATCGCGGCGTACGATCCCGGACGCCCGGTGTCCGTGGAGGACTTCATCAATGAACACGCCGGCGAAATTCACGCGACCCTTTCGCGCACCCATTCTTCGCACAGGCATGTCCGCGCCCACGGGCTCTTTGCCCTGATCGGTTGGACGGGTCCCCAATTTTTTCTACTCGTAGTCGCCGCCATCCTCGGGGCCCAGTGCTTTCGCCGCCGCGGCCTGGGCTTTACCCTCTGCATGATCCTGCTGATGATCTGCCTGGTCGGGATGGACAAATACCACCAATCCCAACACCAAAGCCGGGCCGAAAACGAAACCCTCACCGCCAGGGAACGCGAAATCGCACGACAAATAAGCGAGGTCAGTTTCTTTTTCCGATGAGCATACCCGCGAGCCGCCGGATGCGACACGGATGTTTGGACGCGCCCCAAAACTCAGGGCTTCGGGGGGGGAGTATGGGAGCGGCGCGTCCCGCACCGGGAGCGGGAAAACGCCCCCTTTTCTACGATGTGAATCTGGAAAACGCGAATTGTATCAGTACGGTCGGTAACATGTTCTGGCGGACAGGAGTGTCCGCGCTCCGTTTTTCATATGTTTCGATGTTTTGCGTTTTTTCGTAAGTCACACTTGTGAAAAAACGCACACAGAAGATGCCTGTTGCGGCGTTTCCGACGCTCGGAACGCGAAAAAACAGGACTTCCGAGCGTCGGAACTTTTTGGGGGAAGTTTCAGAAGTTCGGAAGATCACGCCGATCCTTTTCCAGAGTCGGAAAACCGTTTCCATTTTGGAAAAAGGCCCCCCGAAAACCGCTCCCGCGTCCGCGTGGACTCGCCTTCGCCGCGCCCCTCACTTTGACGCGAAGCGCTTCGGGGGCGCGGCGATGGCGGGTGGAGCAGGCGGCCGCCGGACCGTGAGCCTGAGCTGAACCCTTGCAAGCAAATGCCCCCGCGTCAGCGGGGTCCGACTGGGGGCGAAGGGGGCGACTTCCCGGGGCTGGCGCGATGGCTGCGGGGCACGGGGGGGGGCAGCAGCCAGCGTGACGGCTATGAGAAGGGGGTGAATGGTCCCGCGACTGCGGGAGCAGAGGGGGACGGGGCGGAAGCGCTCGACGCCGGGCTCGGGGGCTGCGGCGAG
>PXAS01000061.1 GCA_003565815.1 PVC group bacterium | reverse complement strand
AGGGTAAAAAATATTCGCATCTTTCTCCACATTCGCGCCCCCCCGCAGGGATCAGCGGGTTTACAACTCCGATTGCCATCTTCTCAAAAAATCAGCCGTAGCTCTGATGCTTGGGTTGGGGGTGGGTTTTCGAAAAGGGAACCACGGATGGGCACGGATTTTGATGGGGAAAACAACCACTGATCACACGGATGGGCACTGACTCTCCCTCTTTCCCCGAACAGGTGCCCGCCATCAATTTTTTTTCAAATAAGCATTGACATATCTAGAATATTCGATGTATATTGCAGACATGAACGCAAACCAGGATTTTCAGATGAAGTTATTGCTCACCCGTTTTGGCCTTCGCTTTCCCCGTTTTGCCCTGTTGGGGGCGCTGGCGGTCACGATTGCGCTTACCCTGCAATTTCCCAAGGTGAATTTCGACAATGATCCCGAAAACATGTTGCGGTACGACGAACCCGTCCGGGTCATGCATCGGGAAGTGCAGGATCGCTTTGATCTGTATGACTTCGTGGTGGTGGGCGTGGTCAACGACACCCATGAGGGCGGGGTTTGGAATCCGGAGACGCTGGGGCGCATTCACCGGCTGACCCACGAGCTGTTGAGTTTGCAGCAAAACGAAGACGGGCGCCCGGTCATCACCCGGGAAGGGGAGGCGATGATTCCCGATGTGCGTCCCCGGGGACGGCGGGCGGAAATCCTGTCGGCGGCCTTCAATCAGGATCCCGAACACCTGTTCACCGAGGAGGGTGAACCGGGTCTGATTGGCCGGGAGATCATCAGTCCGAGCGTGGTGGATACGATTCGTCAGTTGGACATGGGGGCTTTGGACATCCGTTTTCTGATGGAGGAGGTGCCCGAAACCCAGGCGGAAGCGGATGCCCTGTTCGCCGAAGCCCTGGCCAACCCCCTGTATCGGGACACCATGCTTTCCGAGAATCGGAAAGCCCTGGGCATCTATCTTCCGATCGTCGGAAAAGAATTCTCCTTTAATCTGGCCACCTTGGTGGAGACGCTCACGGCGGACTGGCCGGCGGAAGACCAGGTGTACATTACCGGATTGCCGGTGGCGCAGGATACCTTCGGTCAGGAAATGCTGGTGCAAATGGCCACCTCCGCGCCCATGGCGGGTTTGATGATTTTTCTGCTGCTGCTGTTCTTTTTCCGTCGTTTCGCGCTGATTCTGGCCCCGATGATGATCGCGATTTTTTCGGTGTTGTCCACCATGGGCCTTTTGATCGGGCTCGGGTTTGACGTGCATATCATGACCTCCATGATTGCCATTTTCCTGATGCCGATCGCGGTGGCCGATTCGGTGCATATTTTGAGCGAATTTTTTGACGCCTATCCGCGCTTCAAAGACAAACGCGCCACCCTGGAGCACGTGATGGGTCATTTGTTCATGCCCATGCTCTTCACCAGCCTGACCACCATCGCGGGGTTCGCGTCCCTGGCGTTCACGCCCATTCCCCCGGTGCGGATCTTCGGTCTGTTCGTGGCGTTTGGGGTGGGGCTGGCCTGGCTGCTTTCGGTGACGCTGGTTCCGGCTTATATCATGGTGCTCGTGCCGCGGAAATCCCTGGACCGCTTGCAAGCGCCGAAAAAAGAAACGTCTGTGAAGTCGGGTTTGCTGGACCGCTTCCTGGTGAGCCTGGGCAGGTTCGCGGTTCATCGGCGCAAGGGCGTGATGGCGTTGCTTGCGGTTTTGGCGCTGGTTTCCGTTGCGGGAATCCGTCTGATTCAAGTGAACGACAACCCCGTGCTGTGGTTTACCCCTTCGCATCGCATTCGGGTGGCGGATCGGATTTTGAACCAACATTTCGGCGGCACCTATACCGCCTATTTGCAAATGAGCGCCCCGGAAAGGGACGAAGCCGAACCGATCCCGGTGATTTTGCCGGACGAGGCGCCCGAGGTTCTGCGGAATCTTGCCCGCGAAGGGGCGGATTGGGGCGAACTTCTGGAAGCGGCCACCGCATCGGACGCCGAACGGATGCCCGCCTGGGACGCCTTGAGCGATGAGATCCTCTACCTGGACCCCGAGGCGCTGGATTGGCAGGCCTTGTCCGACGCTTTGCAGGACCATCCGGCGACGCAGAGAAACGAATTTCTGGCCGCCGCGGAGGATTTGCGGGAAATGCGGGGCCCGGCATTGCAGGATGCGGCCCTGGACCGGGTGGACGCGTTGGCCGGGCGACGCCTGGAAGACTGGGTGCGGGACGCGCGGGTGGATGCAGCCGCGCCCGCTTTCCGCAACCCCGCCGTGTTGCGGTGGGTCGCGGATCTGCAGGCGCATTTGGCGGAAGGAGAGGTCATCGGCAAAACCACTTCCGCCGTGGACGCCCTGAAAAAAGCCCATCTGGAACTCAACCGCACGGGTGCGGAAGACGATGAGGAACGCTTTTACCGGGTTCCCGACAACGCCTCCGCCACCGCCCAGGTGTTCCTGCAACTTGAAGGCATGAAGAAACAGGACGCCATTTTCCATCTGGTCACCCGTGACTACCAACAGGCAAGCCTGTGGTTGCAGCTCACCTCCGGCGACAATCAAAACATGGTGCGTGCGGTGGATCAGGTGGAGGCCTGGATTGCCGCGAATCCTCCTCCCATGGATCTCGGTTTCGAATGGGCCGGGCTCACCTATTTGAACGTGGTCTGGCAACAACGCATGGTGGGCGGAATGCTGCGGGCGCTTGCCGGCAGTTTTGTGGTGGTGTTGTTGATGATGACCTTCCTGTTCCGCTCGATCCGCTTCGGCCTCTTGTCCATGTTGCCGCTGACTCTGACCATTGCCCTCACCTACGGCATCATCGGCTTGGTGGGCAAAGCCTACGACATGCCGGTGGCGGTGCTGTCCTCCTTGACGCTGGGGCTGAGCGTGGATTTTGCCATCCATTTTCTGCAACGGGCCCGGGAACTGGTGCGGGAGACCGGAAGTTGGGCGGAGGCCTGGCCCATGATGTTCCGCGAGCCCGCGCGGGCCATCAGCCGCAACGCGATCATTATCGCCATTGGCTTCACCCCGCTGCTTTTCGCGCCCTTGGTGCCGTACCGAACGGTCGGCTTCTTTCTGGCCACGATCATGTTCGTGTCTTGGCTGGCGACCCTGTTGATCCTGGCGGCGGTGATTTCATTCATGCCGGAGACTTTGTTCGGCGGCCGGAATTCCGGAGCCGAACCCGAAAAAAACATCGAACCCACGAAATGGAAGGAAACCTGACCCATGCAATTCCCAATGAAAATCCGATACGTTTTTCCGATCGTCATGGCCTTTTCCGCGCTCAGCGGATGGGCGGAGGAGCCGCCGCCGGTGGACGAAATCATCCGCCGCGCCGAGCAAGCCGCCTACTATGCGGGCAAGGATGGCGTGGCCGACGTCAAAATGGTCATCCACGACGCTTCCGGGGGCACCCGTGAACGGGAATTTCGCATTCTCCGTTGGAACGGCGAGGACGGTCAACAGAAATTCTACGTGTACTTCAATGGACCCGCGGATGTGCGCCGCATGGCGTATCTGGTCTGGAAGCACGGCGCGGGTCGGGACGACGACCGCTGGCTGTGGTTGCCTTCGTTGGGGCGGGTGAACCGCATTGCGCCCGGCGACAAGCGCACCTCCTTCGTTGGCTCCGATTTCGTTTATGAAGACGTGTCCGGACGTGATCCAAAGGATGACGAGCACGAACTCCTCGAAGTGGGCGAGACGCAATACCACATTCGCTCCGTGCCCAAAGACAAAGGGTCCGTCGAGTTTGACTTTTATGAAGTTTGGATTGACCGCGAGACGTATTTGCCCGTGAAAGCGGAGTACACCGACAGTCGCGGGAACGTTTACCGCCGGGTCACCGCCGATGAAATTCAAGTCATTGACGGTCATCCCACCGTCATCGTCTCCACCGTCGAAGATTTGAGCCGCAACAGCAAAACGGTGAACACCTTTTCCAATATTCAATACGACGTGGGGCTGAATGAAAATATCTTTTCCGAGCGCTTCCTGCGTCGTCCTCCCCGGGAGGCGGTACGATGAAGCGGTTCATGTGGTTGATGGCCTCCGGGCTCATTCTGGGAACCGCCGCCGCGCAGGTGGACGGATTTGTCGAGTCCCGCCTGGGGACACGCACCCAAAGCGATCCCGGACAGGATCAGGCCTCGATTCGGGAAATCCGCCTGCAATTGGGTCACATGGACTTCTACGGTCCCGTGGACGTGGAAGTGAAAGCGGATTTTCTCTATGACGACCTCGACAGTCGCCGTTCCCATATCGACCTGGAACGCGGGGAGGGCTGGTTCGATCTGCGCGCCGCCAACGTGACCTTTGCCCCTACGGACTGGACCGACGTGAAGGTGGGCCGGCAGGTACTGACTTGGGGGACCGGAGATCTTTTGTTCATCAACGATCTGTTCCCCAAGGACTGGACCTCTTTTTTCAATGGACGCGACGTTGAATATCTCAAAGCGCCCTCCGACGCCATTTGGATTGCCAATTTCGTGGGGGACTGGACCGTGGATATGATTTGGACGCCCCGCTTCAATGCCGACCGATATTTGGATGGCGACGGCATATCCTTTGCGGGCGGGGCGTTTACGCCCGAGAACCGCATGCATGCGGACGTGCCCACGGGTTCGGAAATCGCGGCCCGCCTTTCCCGTTATGTCGGTTCGACCGAAGTGGCCGGGTATTTGTACGACGGCCATTGGAAATCCCCCGGCGGTTTCGATGACGCGGGGCGGGCGCGGTTTCCGCGGTTGAGCGTCTATGGCGCTTCCGTGCAGTGGCCGGGACTGGGCGGTCTCGTGAATCTGGAAGCCGGCTATTACGATTCCCGCGATGACCGTAACGGGTCGGACCCCGCGGTCCCCAACAGCGAAGTCCGTTTTCTGGCCGGATATAGCCGTGAGCTGCAGGCTGATTTGAGCCTGGGCCTCCAGGGGGTTGTGGAGTGGATGCAGGCGTATGGCGATTATCGCGACAATCTGCCCGACGGATGGAGCGCCCGGGACGAAGTGCGCCAGGTCACCACCCTGCGCCTCACCCGCCTGCTCATGAACCAGAATCTAATCCTCTCCGGCTTTGTGTTTGCCTCCCCCACCGACGAAGACGGCTATTTGCGGGGAAGCGTTGAATACAAATGGTCGGACACCCTCACGACCACCGTGGGCGGAAACTGGTTTGTCGGACGGGAACCCGACACCTTTTTTGGTCAGCTTGAAGACAACTCCAATCTCTATTTCGCCATCCGCAGATGGTTTTAACCCACGAAAACAGGAACACACATGACGATTGAAAACAAAATCCGCATTCTTGCCGGCACCATGGTGCTGTTGTCCTTTCTTTTGGGGCAATTTGTCAACGAACACTGGCATTGGCTGGCCGTATTCGTCGGCCTGAACCTCATCCAAAGCGCCTTCACGCACTTCTGTCCCGCCGAGATTATTTTGAAAAAGGTTCAAAAAACCACCCACTGATCAGACGGATGCGTGGGGTGGGGCAGGGCATGGAAAAGGGACCGGAAACGTAGATCGGCAGTCCCTTGCCGATAACCTGCCGAAAAGGAACCACGGATGCACACGGATGGTCACGGATTTTGATGGGGGAAAACAACCACTGATCACACGGATGGGCACTGATGCTTGGGTTGGGGGTGGGTTTTCGAAAAGGGAACCACGGATGGGCACGGATTTACACGGAATTTTTTGGGGGTTTGGCGAAGGCAACCTCCTCCGACCTCTTACATGAGACCCAGTCCTAATCGT
>PXAS01000166.1 GCA_003565815.1 PVC group bacterium | reverse complement strand
TGCATCGCGTCCTGCGGCGTTACGAAAACACGAAATATTGCTAATATTCCTTTGTTTTCGCGCCTTGCAGGTCACGCGCCTCGACGCTCAAAATCTGTGAATTTATTTTTGCGTGGACCCTAAAGAGAATCAAAACAACAGCAGCAACAGGGCAAACAACGCCGACAGACCGTATGCCACCCAGTGCCACGGCCACCCCTCGTCCCCCTCGCCTTTCGATGCCGCGGGGGCTGCTTGTTGGGCTTCCCGAAAGGTCGCGGGCGTTTCGGTTCCCATCTGCTCGCGGACCAGTTGCAACTCCTGCCGCATGAGTTTCGCTTCGGCAATCATTTGTTGCAAATTTTGCTCCATCTCCGGCATGCCGCGCTCGGCGGAACGGAAAGATTCTTCGAGCACGGACAATTGGCTCCCCACCCTTTTCAGTTGGCGCATTTGCCGGGAAACCATTGCGGCCGGGGAGTTGCGGCTGCCTCTTAAAATTCCGGGTTTCGCAACGGGTACGGGAATGTATTCCCCGCACAACGGACAGTTGACTCGTTTTCCGGCCAGGGCGCCCTCCACCACCAAGGGCTTTCGGCAGGAAGAGCACGAAAAGACAATGTCCGCTTCTTTCATCACGTCCAGTTTCAATAGTGCGGTGGTGGCGGATCGGGGGGCGCGTTGCCGGGCTCTCCCATCTCCTCCACCCGCCGCCGCAATTGATCACATTCCTGACGGAAATTCCGGTTGGCCCGGTCCAGGGACATCATCGTTTGATTCACAGTATCCAAACCGTGCTCCAAAAATGCGATACGGCTCTCCAGTTCGGTGAGACGGACGTCGGTTGGGGGTTCAGTGTTTTTTTCGGACAAGGGGGATGAACTCACGAAATGATTACAGTTGCAACATCAGTTGGGCGGGATCCTCGAGGGATTCCTTCATACTGATAAGGTACTGCACCGCATCCCGTCCGTCAATTATCCGATGATCATAAGTCAGGGCCAAATACATCACCGGACGCACCACCACTTCGCCGTTTTCCACCCACGGGCGTTCCTGTATCGCATGCATCCCCAGAATCGCGCTTTGGGGGGCGTTGACAATGGGCGTGGACAACATGGACCCGAACACGCCCCCGTTGGTAATGGTGAAGGTGCCGCCAATGAGGTCTTCATACGCCAGTTTGGCTTCCTTGGCCTTGCCGGCCAATTCGCGGATGTTTTTCTCCACCTCCGCAAAGCTCATGTTTTCCGCATTGCGCAGAACGGGGACCACCAATCCGCGGGGGGAATCCACGGCAATGCCGATGTGATAGGCCTCGTGATACAAAATATCCCGGTCTTCCAGGGAAGCATTGATGATCGGGAATTTTTTCAAAGCCTCCACCGTCGCTTTGACAAAGAATGACATGAACCCCAGCTTCACGCCATAGTCCTTTTCAAAGCGGTCCTTGTATTTGGCCCGGATATCCATCACCGGTTTCATATTGACTTCATTAAAGGTGGTGAGCAGCGCGGCCGTATTTTGCACTTCTTTGAGGCGGGCGGCCACACGAGTGCGCAACTGCGACATGGGGACGCGCCGGACATCCATGTCCTCTAGCGTCTTTTTGGGGACCTGGGCCCCTGCTTTTGAGGGATCCAGCGCGCGCTCCGGGGTGCCCAAGCCCAGATTTTTTTTGGCCACCGGGGTTTCTTCGATAAAGCGAATGACATCCTCTCGGGAAATACGTTTGTCCCGACCCGTGCCGTCAATCTGGTTGGGATGCAGATTGTGCTCGATCATGAGCTTGCGGACGGAGGGACTCAACCCTTTCAGCTCCTCGGCCGTGGCCGCGGGTTTCACGTCCAACCGGTCCGGATCCACGGAGGATTCCGCCTCCGGTTCTTTTTCCCGTCCCGATTTTTTGGACGATGATTTTTTTCCGCTTCCTTTTTCGGCCTTCTCCTCGGACTCGTCCCGAGATTCTTCCCCGGCATCGGCGTCCGCATCCGATGCGGCCCCTTCCCGGATCGTCGCCAGTTTGTCACCGCGTTTGAGAATGCCGCCCTCTTCCACCAAGGTTTGCAGTTCACCGTCCGCCGGGGCGAACACCTCCAGAACAATCTTGTCGGTTTCCACGTCCGCGATTTTGTCATCGCGCTGCACCTTGTCTCCCGATTGGAAGTGCCACGTCAGCAGGGTCGCCTCATCAACGGATTCGGGAAGTTCGGGGGTTTTGATCTCAATACTCATGGGGGAAGAAGGGGTTGGGGGTTTGAACAAAAAAGAAAGGCTTACTCGAATTCGGGGACTTCCAAATCAAGGGCTTGGTGAATGAGAATGGTTTCGCGTTCGGCGTGCCGTCTGGGGCTGCCGCCCGCGGGCGCGGAACACGCGATTCGGCCCGCGAATGAAAGGGTGTGGTGGGATTTGATACACTGATGCAGGCGATGCTGGATTTGGTACCAGGCGCCCTGGTTGATGGGTTCTTCCTGGGCCCAAATCACGTCCCGCAGGTTTTGGTAGCGGCTTAATTGCTCCCGCAACCCGTCGTCGTCAAAAGGATACAACTGCTCGATGCGAATGATGGCCACGTTCCGCAATTCCCTTTCCTTGCGCTTGGCGGCCAATTCATAATACATTTTTCCGCTGCAGAGCACCACCCGCGTCACCCGGTCGGCCTCGATGTTTTCGTCGACCTCCGGGATGATTTGCATGAAACGCCCCTTGGACAGGTCCGTCAGGCTCGAAAAAGAATCCTTGCGTCGCAGCATGCTTTTCGGACTCATGATGATCAGGGGGATGCGGAGTTTCCGCACCAGTTGCCTGCGCAAGGCGTGAAACATCTGCGCGGAGGTCGACGGCACGATGACTTGCATGTTTTCCTGGGCGCACAACTGCAGGAAGCGCTCCAAGCGGGCGGAGGAGTGTTCGGGTCCCTGCCCTTCCCATCCGTGCGGCAACATCATCACCAAGCCGGAATACAAATTCCATTTCTGTTGCGAAGAGCTGATGAACTGATCGATCAACACCTGGGCGCCGTTGGCAAAGTCCCCGTATTGCGCCTCCCAAATCACCAGCGTGCCCGGCTCGGTCATGCTGTATCCGTATTCGAACCCCAACACCGCTTCTTCCGACAAAATGGAATCAAACACATTGAACATGGTGCCGCGATCGGCGGCCATTTTGGCCAGGGGGATGTGTTTCCGTCCGGTATTGTAATCGTGCAGGGCGGCATGGCGGTGGAAGAAGGTGCCGCGGGCAGTGTCCTGACCGGAAAGCCGCACCCGGAAGCCTTCGTCCAGCAGGGAGGCATAGGCCAGAATTTCCGCACAGCCCCAGTCCATCGGTTGCTTGCCCTCCACCATGTCGAGGCGGTCGTCAATCAGCTTCCGCAAACCCGGGAACATGCTGAAACCATCCGGCACCTCGCAGGCTTCCGCGCCCAGTTTTTTCAATTTGCGCGCGGAAACGGCGGTATCCGCCTTGTCTTTCCACTTGCCATTGAGATATGGCCGCCAAGCGGTGTAATATTTGGTGTGCAGATCGCGGGGAACGATATTGGGGGCCACCTGCTCGCCCTCGTCCAGGGCATCCCGGTAGGTGTTGGCCATTTGCTTGGGCGTGTCCTTGTCAATCACCCCGTCATCTTGCAGGCGTTTGGCGTAAATGCTGGGGGTGCCGGGATGTTTGCGGATCACGCGGTACATCATCGGCTGGGTCACCGAGGGTTCGTCCCCCTCGTTGTGACCATGACGCCGGAAACACATCAAGTCGATGTACACGTCCTTTTTGAATTTCATGCGGAAATCCACCGCCGCGCGCACCGCCCAAACAACGGCTTCGGGATCGTCGCCGTTCACATGGAAAATGGGGCAGTTGTTCACTTTGCCCACGTCCGTGCAATACAGGGAGGATCGGGAATCCAGGGGGTGACTGGTGGTAAAGCCAATTTGGTTGTTGATCACCACGTGCAGCACGCCGCCCGTGCTGTAGCCGCGGGTGGAGGCCAACTGCGCGGTTTCATAGACCACGCCCTGCCCGGCGAGGGCCGCGTCCCCATGCACCAGCAAGGGCAGGACCCTGCGCAGCGAAGAGTCCCCGGCGCGGTCCATCCGTGCCCGGGCGCTTCCGCAAATCACCGGATTGATGATTTCCAGGTGGGAGGGGTTGAAGGCCAGGGCCAGATGCACGATGCCGCCCGGGGTTTGCACGTCGGAACTGAAGCCCTGGTGATATTTCACGTCACCGGTCATCTTGTCGTCCATCCCGTGTACATGATCCCCGAATTCGCGAAAAAGGGCGCCGGGCGACTTGCCCATGATATTGGTCAGCAAATTCAAGCGCCCCCGGTGGGCCATGCCGATCACGACTTCATCCACCCCTTGGGCGCCCGCGCGCTGGATGGCTTCATGAATCAGGGGAATGAAAGACTCGCCCCCTTCCAAGGAGAACCGTTTTTTGCCGGAAAATTTGACGTGCAAATACTTTTCCATGCCTTCGGAGGACACCAACAGCGACAAAATTCGTTTTTTGTCCTCCACCGAAAGCTCCTCTTTGCCCCGCGTGCCTTCAATGCGCCGCATCAACCAGTCTTTTTGGTCGGCATCGGAAATGAACATATACTCAAAGCCGATGGAACCCGTATAGGTTTCCCGGAGCATTTTCACGATATCGCGCAACTTCATGTAATCCGGGGCCACCAGATTGCCGGTATTGAACTCCACGTCCATGTCCCCATCCGTCAGACCCAACGCATAAGGATCCAAGTCCCGTACATTGGGTTGCACCCGCAAATCAATCGGGTCGGTTTTGGCCCGCACATGCCCCAAAATGCGATAGGCCTGAATCATACGCAATACCGCCGCCTGTTTGGCCATCCAAGAACCATCCATTTTCGGCAGATTCCCATGCTCCATCCCGCCCTGCGGCACCCCCTGTTTCCAGCGGGCTCGACGCGTGATTTCCGTCTGCAAGGCCCGGTGATTCACGTAGGCGGAGCCCTCCGCGGCCTCGCGTTCCTCGAAAAACGGCACCCAGTCCTTGGGCACGGAATCGTGATCCTCGCGATATTGTTCGTAAAGCGCCTCCACATAGGCAAGCGCATTGGGATCGATCATGTACGATTGTAGGTCAGGGGTAACGGTGCCGTTGCTTTGGTTCATATCTCAGGGGAGGTTGTATAGTCGTTCCCTTCACATCTACCCCATTTCCATCGACTGACAACCTTTTTCCGCCCGGGGAATGCATGAAATCCACCGGATGGGGGAACATTGCCGCCGAAGCGCGCGCCAACCCTTCACCGACAGCCCCAACATTCGGCCTCAAGTACAAAGCCGGGCCCCTGCGCGAAGCGCCCTGGAGTGCGCGTAGCGAGTTCCACGAGCTACCGCCATGCCCCGCCTCTCCCAAGCCACGCCGTAGTACCCTGTCAACCAGAAATCCCTGCGGGGGGGGCACGAATACGGCCGATTTTTTGAGAAGATGGCAATCGGAGTTGTAAACCCGCTGATCCCTGCGGGGGGCGCGAATGTGGAGGAAGATGCGAAGTTTTTTTTACCCTGCGGATGCTTCGCCGTCCTGCTGATAGTTTTTGGGGAAGGGAACCCCGCGAATGGCTATGCCGTCCCGCGAATCATTTGTCGTTTCCAGAGGGTTTCCGACGATGATCCGCAGTCCGGCGAAGCATCCGCAGGATCAACTCCATTTTAGGGGTATTCACTTTACTGGACTAACCACAATATGTTGTACCGTCTTGTGCAAGGGTACTGAGAAATCGTGGTTTTAGAGCCCTGAAAATGGGAAAAAGCCTTCGGGGGAGTCCGA
>PXAS01000153.1 GCA_003565815.1 PVC group bacterium | reverse complement strand
GGGCCAAGGGCCCGGCTCAACAAAGCCCAGCCCGCAAGGGCTGGGACAGGGTCCATTCCGCGTGGGAGGGCCAAGGGCCCGGCTCAACTCGACCCGGTCCGTGAGGGCCGGGCCCGGGCCGCAGCAAACGTTCCCTACGCACCGAGATCCGGCCCCGTTGAGTCGGACCTTCGGCCCTTGACGCTCCTGCTTGACGCTCCTGGCTGCTGTAATCCCGGCCCTCACGGGCCGGGCTTTGTTGAGCCGGGCCGTTGGCCCTGAATTCCAACCTCGGAGAAACCCTCAAAACCGCTCTTTCCAATGAGGCATTTGAATCTGCGATGATTTTTACCGATTTGGGGACTTAAACTGAGGTCTGGAGGCCGGACTGGGTTTCGGGGCAGAAACACAGGGGCGCGGGCCGTAGGTCCGCACAGATTACCGGGGCTACGCGACGGAACGCCTTCTTTTGCATCGAAATCGTGGATTAAAATCCACGCCTATGCGTGGGGCCGTCGCTACGCGACGCATGATTCCCCGCCCCATACACCATTCAAGGGGACTTTTTGCAGGAGGTCTATGGCCGCTACGTCAAGTCCGGGCAGTAAGTCACATCCCCGTCAATCTCCATTCGATCTCCCAGTCCAACTGGCCGCGGGCCGGGATCGTCAGGGCCTGACCGCGGCAAACCGCTTCCGTTAAGTCCCCACTGGGACCGGGGATCGGCTCGACCGCGAGTTCCTGGCGGGCCGCGTGCGCCGGATAGCCGCCGCGGTCCATCCAAAGCCCCAATGTTGGAAAGATATGGCGGTCGAAGAGAATCCGGAGGCGTTGACCGTTGCAAAGATCCATCTCCACATCTCCGGCTTCGACGCCCCGGAGCAACAACATGCGAGCCTTCCCTTCGGGACAAAGTACCAAGGGCGTTCGCGCGGCTTCCGGAGAAATGCTTTCGTCATGGAGACTGTCCACACACTCCGCGCACAGAGGGGCGCGAATGGAGAGGATCACCGACGGCGGCATCAGGGCGTGCATCACATGCTGCGCTTGTACTTCAGTGTCGCTTGGATTCTCGATGCGAAACATCCAGGTCAGCTCCCCTGCCCCAAAGCGCAGACGACGGTGGAGACAGACGCCATCCGGAAACACAAAGACACAGGAAAGTCCGTCATCCAAGACGGCACATTCCGGCTGCATATCCCAGCAACATCCGTGGTCGGGAATGCCCTCCTGCCGGGCGACGCATGGATAGCAGTCGTCATACCCGTACACGGGGCGGGATTCGAAGCCCTCTCCGGGAACAAAGTCCGGATCCGGTTCGGTGAGCAGATCCGTCCCCCGCCAACAAAGGCGGGTAAGCCTTCCCCCGTCAGCGGGGTCGCACGCACACAGCCATTCGGTGTCAATGTATTGTAATGTGTTCATGGTTTGTTCACCTCAGCCAAAGTATTATGGCGTTCGCTGCCAGTCGGGTTTCTGCTCATACACCCAGCGGTAGTAGTCGGCCCGGGTCAAGAGGCCTGCGGCGGCTTCGTCGAGAAAGACATGCACCCTGGGATGCATTTGCAGAGCGGAAGCGGGATTGGAGGCACTGAGGGGGCCTTCGATCATGTTGGCTGCCGCCTTCGCTTTGGCCTCGCCGAAGGCCAACAGCACGATCCTGCGGGATTCCAGAATCGTGCCGATACCCATGGTGAGGACATGATGGGGCACGTCCTCCGCCCGTTCAAAGAAACGCGCGTTGTCCTCGCGTGTTCGCGGAGTGAGGGTTTTGATGCGGGTGCGTGAGGCCAGCGAGGAGATGGGTTCGTTAAAGCCGATATGCCCGTCGGCACCCAGACCGAGGAGTTGAAGATCGATCCCCCCCGCATCCCGGATCCTCTGTTCGTAGCGGTCACATTCCTCCGGCACATGTTCGGCCAGACCATTGGGGAGATGGCACTTCCCCGGAGACAGGTCCAGATGGCGGAACAGATGCTCCCGCATGTACGCATGGTAGGATTGGGGATGATCCATGCCCAGGCC
Organism: PVC group bacterium; assembly: GCA_003565815.1. Classification (GTDB taxonomy): domain Bacteria; phylum Verrucomicrobiota; class Kiritimatiellia; order SS1-B-03-39; family UBA6053; genus PXAS01. The sequence goes on along the minus strand of PXAS01000153.1, from coordinate 3,791 downwards.
GATATATTCATCCAGGTTGAAGGTGGTCACGCCGGCAAACGAAAGCCCCTCCTCCCGATGAATGTGGATCAGGTTCTGATACACCTGCAGGGGGGTGGAGCCGGTGGCCAGACCGAGCACAGTGTCCGGCTTGCGCCGGACCTCATGCGCAATCAACGCGGCGGCCCGGCGGCTGGCCTCCGCCGAATCCCTGTTAAGAATGACTTCCATCAACGGCTCCTGAGCTTGGGTGAATTGGATGGTCGAGCTCAACATGCCACCCGGTCGGGCCGACGGGATGGGTGACGTCGGGCGTTTCGATGTCGCCGTCGAAGCGGACGGCAGCCTGCTCGGAAATCATCTGAAACTGCATATCAAAGGGCATGGAGCCGGCGGCGGTCCAGCCGCCCTCGGCCATGATCAGCGATCCGTCTCCGAAGTCGTAGCGGGTCAAGGGTTTTTCACACATCACATGCCGGCCGGCCTCCAGCGCCGACCGCACCTTGATCGGGGCTGTGGGAGCGGGGATCGGCGTTTCGGAAACGGGGGGGAGTTGTATTCAACATTTTTAAGCAGGATTCGGGTTACGGTCAGCTTCGCTTCTGTTGTTGCGGGTCACCACAATATAGATAATTGTACTGATGTTCATTTCACCTTTGAGATACCCTGAATGAGGCGAGAAAGCGATCAATTTCAGAACTTTCCCCGTTTTTTGAGATATAGGGTCAACGACCCGACTCAACTTGAGTCCGGTCCGCAAGGACCGGTTTTTTTGTGACAGATGAATGCGATGTAGCGCCGCGTAGCGTCGCCTGACGGACCCGGCATTTCAATCCCCGCGACTCCGCATCGGAGGTTAAAACCTCCATGTCCGTCAACCGTCGCTACGCGACGGAACCCCTTCTGTTGCATCGAAAACGTGGATTGAAATCCACGTCTATGCGTGGGGCCGTCGCTACGCGACGCATGATTTCCCGCCCCACACACCCTTCCAACGGGACTTTTTGGCCAAAACTCGTGTCCAGAATGATTTGTGTGTAAAGAGCAGGTCAAGTCGGGCGGTGGCGAAGAGGAAGAGGGCAATCCTTCAAGTTTATGGGATTGGGGCCGGCATACGAGAGCTTCATGGGATTTGAGGAAATCATTCGATCCTCAATTCTCCCATGCTTTGAATTTTCAAAAAGTCAGCCGTAACGTCAAAAAAGGCCGCGCCTCAGGAGTGACGTTCCATCAGCGACGACGGCGCATGGGCAACCCCAGAGCGGCGAGGGCGACACCAAGAAGAACCACAGTGCTTGGCTCGGGAATCACCGTGAAGGCCAAGTCGTCGAAGCCGCTGTTGAAGGGATTACCAGAATCAACAAATGTAATGGAGATCGATCCAATCGCGGAGCTGCTCTCGGCAACGGAGTCCCAGCCGAAGTAAATGTCCCTGTGGTCGCCAGTGCCATCTGTGTTACCTTGTCCAACATATGAGAAGGTTCTTTGGCAACTGATCAGGCAGCCACGCCATGTGACTAACATCGGCCTGACATTACCCCCCCCGGCCCGAACGCAAGAGCGAAAAATGTTTTTTCATGCTTATTTTTCTGCAACATGTCTTAAAGCGGTTGACATACATGTTCTCATGCGTAGGGTAATAACAATGATTCTTACACGTAATATATGAAGGTTGAGGACAGGATGAATCAAATTCTGAGCACTTTCACACTGGCTGGAGTCCTCGTGTGCGGACTCATCGCGGGATCGGCGTCGGCGGAGGACAGCTGGCACTCATCGTTGTACGGACCCGATTGGACACCGCCCACGGATGAAGTTTCCTTTTTAACGGACAAGTTTCTGCAGGATTTTTCGTATGCCGGCTATCATCGGGGAGAAAAGCCGATTCCGCGGGTGGCGGGACCGGTGTTTCATGTGGCTGACTTCGGTGCGGTTCCAAACACGGAGGCGGATTCCACGGCGGCGATTCAGGCGGCGATCAACGCCGCCGGCGAGGCGGGTGGCGGCGTGGTGCAACTGGCCGCCGGCACCTACCGCGTTGCGCCAGGATCGTCGAATGCCGCCCTGGTGATTGCACACAGCGGCGTGGTGTTGCGCGGCGAGGGGATGGATCAATCGTTTTTCCTGAACACGGAGACCCGTATGCGAGGCAAGTCGGTGGTGCTGGTGCGCCCCCCTTCCGGCGGAAATTGGACCACGGTGGTTGGCAATTCGGACGTGGCCATCACACACCCGTTGACCGGTCCGACCCGTATCATTCCCGTGGCGGACACGTCGGCATTTTCGGAGGGCGACTGGGTCACGCTGCGCGCCGATGTGACGGAGGCGTTTATCGATGACCTCAACATGTCGCATATCTGGGACTCCCGGGAAAAACGCGACTCGCTGGGTGGGCCGGTTTTCTACCGGCAAATTTTGGCGATAGACCGTGCCGCGAACACCCTGGAGGTGGATGCGCCCATACGCTTTATCCTCCTTCCCCGCGACAATGCCCGGGTTCACCACACGGCGGATGCTCTCGAAGAGGTTGGTCTTGAGGGTTTTTCCATTGGAAACGTGCAACACCCCGGCAATTCGGGCTGGGGCGAACAGGATTTCCGCGATTCCAATAACAGTTCTCATGATACGCACGGCTCTTTTCTCGTGCGTTTCGTGGGAGTGCGGAACAGCTGGATGGATTCGGTGCGGTCCTTCCGCGCACCTTCGAACAGCAAAGCGGTGCATATGCTCTCAAACGGGGTTTTGCTCCTCCACGCCCGGGGGGTGACGCTTCGGAACTTGGAAATGCAACGCCCGCAATTCGGCGGCGGCGGCGGCAACGGATATATGATCCGGTTAAGCGCGGCGAACGAGTGTCTGGTGCTGGACTGCACGGTGCGCTATAACCGGCACGGTTTCGTTTTCTCTGGCATGAGAACATCCGGCAACGTGATTCGCGGCGGCCTCGCACAAGTCACCGCCTGGCAAGCCGAGGGCGGCAGAACCAATGGAAGGGGAAATGACCACCATTCTCACCTCAGCCAGGCGAACCTGGTGGACGGGGTTACCCTGGACCGGGATTTCTTCACCGCGCACTGGCGGGGCCTCTGGGGGGGCGCAACCGCACACGCGCTGACCTCCACAGGGACGGTGTATTGGAATCTGTACGGCAAGGCCTATTTGCGCGACCGCGCTTACATTGTCCAGTCGGAGCAGTTCGCCTACGGCTATATGATCGGCACCCGCGGGCCCGCGCCGGGGATGTTCCTCCCCTCTTCCCAGCCCAAAGTGACCGACCCGGTGGATCACGCCGAGGGGGAAGGCATGGGCGACACCCTTTGGCCACCCTCTCTCTATGACCATCAGCTTAAACGGCGGTTGGCTCAATGATCCCGGGCCTCAGTTTGAAAATAGCCGTGGATTGAAATCCACGGTGCCTGGACCGTCGCTGCGCGACGAAGACGCGTGGCAGGTCCGTTTCATAAAGCAATTCCGGCAATGTGGTCCTCAAATACCGGACGGGGTGACCCGATCGGACGGCTCTCCGTACCCCGCATTCCTGTAGGCTTTGTCCGCGTTTGGACCGTGGCCAAGCTCTGCCAGTCTTGCGCGGAACGCACGGACGGCGTCCGCGTAGTCAGGAGATTCCAGAACGTTGACAGTCTCTCCCGGGTCCGCCTTCAGATCAAACAAAACCTCGGGGATCTTCTCACCGTAATACTGGTATTTGAGGTCGTCCCGCTTGATCATCACATGCGACTTTCCGTGCTGGCTGACGGATTCATTGTTCCACCCGGCGGTCTCGCCCTTGAGCAGGGGAACAAGACTGCGGC
>PXAS01000089.1 GCA_003565815.1 PVC group bacterium | reverse complement strand
TTTACCGCGATTTGCTCCCCCGCATCCGCAACAAGGGAAAAGTCTGTCGCGATCTGTTTACCCGGGAACCCTTCGACCTCTGCGTCACCGTGTTTGCCGAATCCCACGCCGCCAGCCACCAATTTTGGCCTTACTGCCCGGAAGTGCTGGCCAATGCCGACAAGGAACCCAACGAACTCACCCATGCGCTCCGCACCGTGTATCAAACCGTGGACGAGGAAATTGGGAAGATCCTTGAAGCGCTCCCGGAAAATGCCAACATCGTGATCACCTCTTCGGTGGGCATGGCGGACGACTATCCCATGACCGGAATCTCGGACGCGTTTTTCCACAAGCTGGGCTATGCGCACCGTCCGCCCCAAGGGCCGCCGACCCGAAGCCCCATGGATCTGGCCCGTCGCATTCTGCCGGAATCCTGGCGCATCGCCATCAGCCGCCGCCTCTTTTCTCGGGATCAACGGGAAAAACTGCTCGCGGACCAGTTTCGCAATGGCAAGGACTGGTCCCGCACCCGGGCATTTGCCCTGCCCTCGGCCTACACCACCTTTGTTCGCGTCAACTTGCGCGGACGCGAGCCCATGGGCATTGTCGAGCCCGACGAAGCATACGACGAACTGCTGGATGAAATCGAAAAGGAATTTCGCGCCCTCCGCGATCCCGTCAGCGGGGAACCCGCCGTGACAGGCATTCATCGAACCGCCACCCTTTTTGGATGCGGTCCCCATCCGGTGTTGCCCGATCTCTTCGTGGATTGGCGACCCGGCAGGTACATGGACAAGGTTGAGCATCCCCAAGGGGAGATTACCCAAGACAAGCCCGATTTTTTCCGGCGCAGCGACCATTCTTTCCAAGGATTTTTTGCCGCCGCCGGACCCGGGATCTCCGCCCAAGGCAAACTGGAGGGCATTGAAATTCTGGATCTCGCCCCTACTTTTCTACAGTTGCTCGGCGAAACCCAACCCGAGTACATGAAGGGTCGCCCCCTGCCCATTCTCGCCCCCTGAGCCGGCATGAGGCCCTCGCTCTCCGTCATCCTCCCCTGCCACCGCCGGGAAGCTCTTCTCGCCGAGTGCCTTGCGGCATTGGCGCGCCAAACGCTTCCCGCCGATGAATATGAAGTGATCGTGGTGGACGACGGCAGCCCCGTGCCACTCGCCGAAGGACTGCCCGATTTTCCCGGCATGAACCTTCGCTTCGCCCGCCAGTCCCAATCGGGGCCCGCCAAGGCCCGGAATACCGGCGCCGCCTTGGCCAAGGGCTCCGTGTTGGCCTTCATCGACAGCGATTGCCAAGCCGAACCCGCCTGGCTCGAACACATGTCGCGCGCCTTTCGGCAAAGCCCGTCCACCACCTGCCTCGCCGGCAAAACCGTCAACGCCCTCACGGACAACCTTTGCTCGGAAGCCAGTCAGGCCTTGATCGACTATTTGTTCCAGGTGTTCGACTCCGACGAAGACGGCCCGGGTTTTGTCACCTCCGGAAATATGGCTTGTGAGGCCGGAGCCTTTCACGAACTGGGCGGCTTCAGCGAAGCGTTTCCCCTCGCGGCGGGCGAAGACCGGTATTTTGGCTTTCAATGGACCGCTCGCATTGGACAAATTCGCTTTGTGCCCGATGCCGTGGTGCGCCATCACCACGCGCTTACGCTCCCCGGATTCTTCCGCCAGCACCTCAATTACGGCAAAGGAGCCCGCACCTGTCATCGACTCATGCGCGATCACGGACAAGCTCCGCCCGCCCCCCAGCCCTTTCGCTTCTACAGGGACCTGCTCCGACACCCATTCCAACTCCCCGATCGCACTCGGTTCACCCGCCTCCGGCTCTCCCTGCTCATGGGAGGCTCCCAAATCGCGAATGCACTCGGATTTCTGCTCGGCTCGTGAAACCAGGGCAGGATTTCTTACGGGGAGTCCCTCGATATTGCGTTGGGCAAGAGGGAAATATGGCAAGAGAAAAAGACTGGTGGAGCGGAAGGGAATCGAACCCTCGACCTCTGCATTGCGAACGCAGCGCTCTCCCAACTGAGCTACCGCCCCAGTCAATTGCAATGTTCATAGCCTGAATCCGCTCCATTGGCAATCGAAAATTGCAGGTTGATTTTTGAAAGGGCGCATCTCATAATGAATGAATCTGTCGAATCGTCGTAGTCGAAGCTGTCCCCAGCTTCGATATCCCTGTCGAATCGTCGTAGTCGAAGCTGTCCCCAGCTTCGATATCCAGATCTACGATAGGTTCTGCAACTGGGGACAGTTGCAGCTACGGCCAAAAAAACACCAATGATGAGATGCGCCCTTTTTGAAAGGGCCGTGAACCCAATCCCTTTTTCCGGCGTTTGATAAAATATGACTGAACAAAACCGCTCCGACACTGTAGGTTCATCCGGCATGAAGATTCTCCACCAAATCCAACAAACCTTTTCCGTTCCCCTGCATTACCCCGTTCTCTTCACCCGGAAGGCTTTTTCCGAGGAAAATGAATGCCTGGCAGAGGTGCTCGCTCCGATAGAAACAGAACGTCCGGAGGGCGAAAGGCGCCGGGTCATGGTTTTCGTGGACAGCGGCGTCGACCAAGCCTTTCCCGAATGGACACGGGACATCACCCAATGGTTCGCCTCCCGCGCGGACCGATTGGACCTGGTCTGTGAACCGGAAGTGCTTCCCGGCGGCGAAACCATGAAAAACGACTATCGCTGCGTCATGAGTCTGGTGGACAAGATGCTGGAATATCATCTTTGCCGCCACAGCATCGTGCTGGTCGTGGGCGGCGGCGCCGTGTTGGACGCCGCCGGTTTCGCGGTTTCGCTGGTGCACCGGGGACTTCGCCTGGTGCGCATGCCCTCCACCACCCTGGCTCAAAACGACGCCGGCATCGGCGTCAAAAACGGCATGAACCTCCACGGCGGCAAAAACACCGTCGGGGTTTTCGCCGCTCCCCATGCCGTGGTCAACGACCTCGCCCTGCTCGACGGCCTGTCCGACACCGACTGGCGCGCGGGCATTTCCGAAGCTTTCAAAGTCGCCATGATCAAGGACGCCGCGTTTTTCCAAGAACTCTGCGACATGGCGCCCGCCCTCGGCCAACGGGATGAACAGGCCATGGAACGCCTCGTCATCCGCTGTGCCGAATTGCACCTCCGTCACATCGCCACCAGCGGCGATCCCTTCGAACTCGGCTCCGCCCGGCCCTTGGACTTTGGCCATTGGTCCGCCCACAAACTCGAAAGCCTTTCCAATTACCGCATCGGACACGGGCACGCGGTCGCCATCGGATTGGCCATCGACAGTCAATACGCGGCCCGCATGGGCTGGCTGCCCCCGGAAACCGCGGAAACCGTCATCAAGGCCCTGCAAACCTGCGGCTTCGATCTTCACGTCCCGGAACTCGATCTACAACTGGGCGACGGACGACCGGCGGTTCTCCAAGGTTTGGACGAATTCCGCGAACACCTCGGCGGACGGCTCACCCTCTCTCTCCCCCACCCCATCGGCCAAACCGGGGAAATCCACGAGGTGGACGAATCCCTGATGGCGGAATGCCTGCACCTGCCCCAACGCAACACCGCGCAAAGTCAGAAATAACCCATGCGCCTCCACCAAAAACAACCAACCAGCAACCAACAACCAGCAACAAGCAACCAACAACCAGCAACCAGCAACCAACAACCAGCAACCCACTTCTCCTATTGCCTCAACGTCCATCCGGGCGAATCCCTCGCCCAAGTGCGCCACGCCATCTCCTCGCATGTGCCCGCCATTCACAAGGGCCTGTCCCCCCACCGGAATGCCGCGGATGCCCGCGCACCCTTCGGACTCGGCCTGCGCATCGCCCGGAAAGCCGCCGATGAACTCAAAGACCCCGCCGCCCTCGACGCCTTCCGCGAATTGTTGCAAAGCCTCAATTTGTACACCTTTACGATCAATGGATTCCCCTACGGAGCCTTTCACCAAACCCGGGTCAAGGAAAACGTCTATGCGCCGGATTGGCGGACGCCGGAGCGGTTCCAGTACACGCGCGACCTCTTCGATCTCCTCGCCGTCCTCTTGCCAGACGACACCGCCGGCTCCGTCAGCACCGTCCCCTTGTCCTATGGCGCCTGGCCGCTTTCCGAGACGGACCGGGCCGCCATGCGCAAACATGTTTGCGATCTGGCCCTGCATTTGTCCCGCATCGAAGCGGAAACCGGCAAACTGCTGCATCTCGGTCTCGAACCCGAACCCGACTGCACCCTGGAAACCACCCCGCAAACCCTGCAATGGTTCAAAGACGAATTATTTGCCAAAGGCGCCGCCGAACTTGCGCATGCGGCGGGCCTGATCCCAAACGAAGCCGAAACCCTTTTGCGCCGCCATATCGGCGTTTGTTTCGACACCTGCCACGTGGCCATGCAATTCGAGGATCCCGCCGCCGCCATGCGAAGCCTTGTGCGCGAAGGCATTCGCATCTCCAAGATTCAACTCAGCGCCGCATTGGAAACCGATGCCGCCCGCATTTCTCCCGAAGCCCTGAGCGCATTTGACGACGGCGTTTATCTGCATCAAATGAAATCCGTCAAAGGACACGCCTGGCCCGATATTCCCGCATGGCGCGCCGCCCCCGATCCCGGAGCCGGCACCCTGCGCATCCACTGCCACGTCCCCCTGCATTGGGCCGGAGACGACCTCCTGAAAAGCACCCGCCACACCCTCACTCCCGCATTTCGCGACGCCTTGCAAGAAAGCGCATGCGAGCATGTCGAAGTCGAAACCTACACCTTCGACGTCCTGCCCGCCGCCCTCCGCACCGGAAACGTCGAACAGGACATGATCCATGAATGCGACTGGGCGCTGCGAACGTTGTTCGAAGATCGGAAATCGTCAGTCCCTTGCCGATAACTTTACCGCCTGCTTGCAATTTCCAAAGCCGCGCGCGCCCGTTGGGTAATCCCCGCCCAATCGCCATCCTTCATGGCGGCGGTAGACGCAATCCAGGTTCCGCCCACGGCGGTGACTTGGGGCACGGCCAAATACTCCGCGAGCGTATCGGTTTTTATCCCGCCCGTCGGCATGAATTTCACCCCCAAATGCGCATAAGGGGCCGCCAAAGCCTTGAGCATGGGCACGCCCCCCGCCGCGCCGGCGGGGAAAAATTTCAATTGCCTGCACCCCAACCCCAAGGCCCTTTCCAGATCCGTGGGCGTCATCACCCCCGGAAAAAACGGCAAATCCACATCATGCGCGGCCCGGACGACTTCCGGATTCAGACCGGGAGCCACCGCGAACGCGGCTCCGCACTCCTTGGCGCTGCGCACCTGATCGGGGGTCAAGACCGTGCCCGCGCCCACCAGCATGTCCGGACGCTCGTTCCGCAGAATCCGCATCACCTCGGCCGCCGCCCGAGTGCGGAACGTCACTTCCGCAACCGGCAAACCGCCCGCAATCAACGCATCCGCCAACGGCAGGGCATGATTCACGTCTTCCACCGCAACCACGGGCACAACCCCGAAAACTCTCAATTTTTCTTCCATCACTGACTCCAATTGCTGAAATTCACACTGACTCCGGTTTGGTCAACGCGGAGAGGTTCGAAACGATGTCCATTATCCAGATTCGGGAAATATTCAAGTTTAGACACAGCTCCATCATCCTCCGGGGTCTTGCGTTTTGCCTTCAAGCCAGGTCGACTGAAAAACACGGAAGACGGTCACTCATCTCACTCGCATTTCCGGCTTGTATCTTCTCTACGCCTCACTTACCATGCTGAATATGGTCATCTTCATCCTGAGGACATTCATTGCGTTGTTTCTCGCATCACTACGAATTCATGC
>PXAS01000433.1 GCA_003565815.1 PVC group bacterium | reverse complement strand
CCCCGCCGATAAACACGGCCAGGTACAAGGGAATGGCCATGGCCGTCGAGAGGCCGTCGGGTCCGGGATTCACCTGGTTTGCCCAGCCCACGAAGAGCGAGGCGATGCCGCCGGAACCGTTGAACAGCGCCACCATTTCCGGCATCCCCGTCATGGGGACCTTTTTGGCCGCATAGGCCCCGATCCCAGAGCCAATGGCAATGCCGAGCATGATCCAGCCCCAGGAAAACCCCGAGCCCACCAGGGTGGCGATCACGGCCAGGCCCATGCCCGCGGCGGACATCAGGTTGCCTTGACGGGCCGTCTTCGCGGACCCCAGTCGTTTCAGTCCGAAAATAAAGAGCACGGAGGCCACGATATACATGAGCTGCAACATCTTATTGGTCTCCTTTTTTCTTGCTCTTGAACATGCCCAGCATGCGGTCGGTGACCAGATAGCCCCCGACCACGTTGATGGTGGCGGTGATGACCGCGAGGAGACCGAGGATCACCGCTCCCGCCCCCTCCACGTGTTGGAGCGCCAACAAAGCGCCCACGATGGTAACGCCCGAAATGGCGTTTGACCCCGACATCAGCGGCGTATGCAACTGGGACGGCACTTTGGTGATGAGTTCGACGCCCAGAAAAATCGCAAGCGCGAATACAAATAAATACAGCGGGTCCATGATTAGCCGATCCTTTCTTTGATCACTTTGTGAACAACTTCGCCGTCATGGGTGATGAGCGCACCCTCCATGATTTCATCTTCGCGGCGGAGTTCGAATTTTTTCTCTTCCTTGTTCCAGAAATGTTCGACGAAGTTGCCCAGATTACTGCCGTACATCTGGCTGGCGTCGTAGGGGACGCGTCCCTCCAAGTTGGTGTCCCCGAGAATAGTGACGCCGTGTAGAACGACTTCCTCGTTGGGTTTGGAGCCTTCGACATTTCCGCCGGAGCCGGCGGCCATGTCGACCACCACGCTGCCCGGCTGCATTTCGGCAAGTTGCGCGTCGGTAATCAGCCGGGGGGCCGGACGTCCGAACAATTTGGCGGTGGTAATGACGATGTCGGCCTTGGCGATGGCCTTGCCCATGGCTTCCTGTTGCTTGGCAATTTGTTCCGGGGTCAGTTCCTTGGCGTATCCGCCCGCGGTCTGCCCGGTTTCGCCGAGGTCGATTTTCAAGAATTTCGCGCCCAGCGACTGGACCTGTTCCTCCACCACCGGGCGGGTATCAAAGGCTTCCACCCGGGCACCCATGCGCTTGGCGGTGGCGATGGCCTGCAAGCCGGCCACCCCGGCGCCGATGATGAACACTTTGCAGGGGGCCAGGGTGCCCGCGGGCGTCATCATCATGGGCAGACTGCGCTGTAACCTTGCCGCCGCCTGCACCACCGCCGAATAGCCCGCCAAACTGGCCTGGGAACTCAGGGCATCCATCTTTTGGGCAATTGTCGTGCGGGGAATCATTTCCACGCTCACCGCGCTGACCTTGGCGGCGGCAAACTTTTTCACATTCTCCAGATCCAAAAACGGATCCAGGTAGCTGACGTGAATGGTTCCTTCCTTGAGCCCTTCGGGCCCGGCGGGCTTGTTGAGACGCAGGACCAAATCGGCCTTGCCAAAGGCCGCGTCCATGTCGGTGACAATTTCCGCGCCCGCGGTTTCGTAGGCGGCGTTGTCGATATGCAGGCTTTTGCCCAGATCGCTTTCCACCTGAACGGTGGCCCCGAGACCGACGAGCTTTTTCACGGCCTCCGGCAAGGCCGGAACCCGCGTTTCATTCGCCTGGGGTTCTTTGGGTATGAGTATGATCATAATGCATCCGTTGAATGACGTTGTTTGTTCGTGGATTGAAAAGAAAATGTCGGAAAAATTTCCAGAACCTTCTATATCGTCCATGAATGAATATGAAAGGAAACAAACGGATTTTTTCTCCTATCCAATCACGAAATGATCATAGGCGGGGTTCAATGCCCTGGAGCGCGTTCCGGGGGCTGTCGCCGTAGGCATCGCGGAAGATGCGGTGAAATTGGGCGTAGCTGCCGAAACCGGCGGCGTAGACGGATTCGAGGAGGGTGGCGGCTGGATCCCGGTTTCGGAGCCCCATGAAGCGGGAGAGGAGAATGGAATTGCGGTGGCGGGTGAGAGAGATTCCCATTTGCCGCGCGAAAACCCGGCTGAGCGAGGAGGGGCTGAGGCCGGATTGTTGGGCGAGTTCCTCCAGCCGGGGCGGCGGATCCCTTTCGTTGAGGATGCGCAGGGCTTTGCGGACGGCGGGATGGAGGACTTGCCGCGGGGCGGTGGGGGCGTGCTGGGATTGCCGCCACCAACAGTCGAGGACAAGATGTCGCAATCCGGCGTTCAGCCGGGCGGGATCGTGATGGGCAAAGCGGAAACCGGGATTCACCCCATACCCGGCTTCCCGGTTGAGGAGATCCGGGTCCATGCCGTCGACGGTAAGATCGGCCATGGTGGCGCGCAGGCGGGTGAAAATCTCCGGACCCAGGGTTTGCCGGGGGACGCCGGGCGACGGCGGAAGCTCCGAGCGCAAGACCCGGTAAGGATCTTCCCGGCAAATCTCCGCAAGCAGGCCCGGGGAAAATACGGCCACGTAATATTGGGCATTATGGGTGCGGTCCACCAATTGATGGGTCTGGCCGGGGAAAAGCCAAAGCAGGGTGCCCGCCGGAAAATGATAACTTCTGTCTTCGACCACGTAGCGGATCTCCCCGGAAACCACGAGGTTGAGCTCCAACTCCGCATGGCGATGGGGTTTGAGCACGGGGGGATTCCTTACGCTCTCGGCCAGGAACAGAAATCCGTCGTAGGCGGAATCAATATGTAGGTCAACCAACATCTGAAGCCGGAACTCGGATTTTTTCCAACGGGGGATTGTTCGGGGTTAATCTTCGGCGATGACTTCGATTTCTACCAGGGCGCCCAGGGGCAAGGCCGCGACTTGTACGGTGGAGCGGGCGGGTTTGTGGTCTCCGAAAGCTTCCGCGTAGAGCCCGTTGACAACCGCGAAATCTTTCAAATCCGTCATATAGACCGTGGATTTGGCCACATGACCGAGAGTCAGCCCTTCCGCCTCGAGAACGGCGGTGATATTTTTCAACACCTGTTGGGTCTGTTCGCGGATCCCGCCCGGGACCAGCGCCTTGGTTTCCGGATCCAGCGGGATTTGACCGCTACAGAAAATGAGACTGCCCACGCGCATGGCATGGGTATAAGGACCGACGGCTTCGGGGGCTTGTTTGCTGGTTATGGGTTGCATGGTTTGAATCTATACTCAAACCGCCTCAACATTGCAAGGCCAAGCTGACCCCTCTGCTGATTTTTTGAAGAGAAATGGTGGGGAATCAACGTATGGAGCTTACGGTTTTTCGATTTTTTTCAAAACCGCCTCCGCTTTTTCGTGGAGCTGGGCGCTTTTGACGATATCGCCGCCGCGCTGGGCTTCCATGGCCTGTTTCATGAGGGTTTCGTACTCCTTGCGGAGTTTCTTTTCTGGATTTTTGCTGAATAATGTCATTGGATCAATACATCGCATGGGCAAGATCAACCTTACAAGCCGACCATGTATCAAAATCAACTCATGAAACTTTCAAAAGATCCGGAATACCGAGATCAATTCGGGGCGGAGGAAGCGCGCGTGGATGTGCGGAATCCCGCTTGCGGGGATGAATTGGCCTTGGCGTTTGACGTGGAGGATCAACGAATCCTGCATATCCGCCATTACAGTCGGGCCTGTGCCATCGTATTCGCTTCCGCGCGCGTGTTGTGCGGGGGGACGGAAGGTCTCACGGTGGCGGAAGCCGCGCGCCGCGTGGAAGCGGCCATGGCTTTTTTTGAAGGAGACGGGGATTGGTCACACGATTGGGCCCGGGAGGAGATGGCCGCCTTGGGGGCGGTCAGGGCGCATCCCATGCGCATGGCTTGTGTCCGCCTGCCCTGGGAGGCCATGCGAAAGGCGTTGGCTCAACTGATATTCGCGTAGGCTCTTTTGGCGGGGACGCTGACGATTTTCCGTTCCGGCAGGATGAGGCAACTGAGTTTGCCGCCATACACGCATCCCGTGTCCAGGCCGATGACTCTGGGGCGGTCCAAGCCGCCGAGCGCGGCCCAGTGTCCAAAGACCACCAGATCGTCCCCCGCATAGAAATCGAACCAAGGGGGATTGTCGGGGTTTTTCAGATCTTCTCCCGAGCCGTCCCAGGTGCGAATGGTGACCAGATGCCAGGGATCGCTTTGGTCCGGGTGCAGGCCCGGCACCAAGCCCGCGTGTACCAGCATCAGGTCGTGATCTTCGTACCATAGCGGCCACTGATGCACATCTTTGACGAAATCCGCGAAATACCGGCCGAAATTCTTTTGGAGCGCATCAAAATATTTTCCGTGCTTGTGAAATTTCCCCTCCACCAATTCAAGTAAACTGAGTTCATGGTTGCCCAAAATCGATTGACCTTCAAACTCCCGGTACAATTCCCAAGCCCCGCGTGAGCTGGGGCCTTTGTTGATCAGGTCTCCAATGAAGAGGATGTTGTCGGTTTTGGGGTCGGCGGAGACGGTTTTGAGCAACTTGGCGAGTTCCTTGTCACAGCCGTGAACGTCTCCGATGATGAGGGTGCGTTTTGTCATGCTTGATGTCATGAAGGCTGTTCCTATCATCACTTGCCGAACATCGCAAGCGTCTCTATCGTCGGGATTCAAACCTGTTTTTTGGGGAGAAACGGCTCCGAGAATGCCTCTTGAAAATCGAAAACCCCGGCAAAATCGGACCGATCATCCTGTTCTGTTTTGCCCAGCAGCCCGAAATCGACCATGTTAAAGACGATTTCGCCGAAATCCTCGCACTTGTTCACGCCCCATTTGCGGAGGACGGAAAGAGAGACGGGACCGAATTGCTCGATGGCGTAGCAACGGATCCCTTGCAAAAGTTCATGCCCGCGAATGTGATGCAGGCTGCCTTCCGGCGTTTTTTTGAGTTCCTTGACGGTGTACTCCAAGCCTTCGCGAACAAACCAATAGGCATCTTCGTGATAGCGGGGATCCTGCATGCGGATGGTGCGGATGGTTTGTTGATATTCGGATTTGCTCATGCGTCGGAAACGGATGCGATCATGTCAACAAGCGCCTTGGAAAACGCGGGCAAGTCCTTGGGGGTGCGGCTGGCGATTTGGTTGCCGTCAATGACCACCGGCTCGTCCATCCAGATGCCCCCGGCATTGGCCATGTCGTCCTTGATGCCGACGGTGCTGGTGGTGCGCTTGTCTTTCAGGACTTTGGCGGAAATCATGATCCATCCCGCGTGGCAAATATGGGCAATGGGTTTGCCCGCTTCTTGGAATTCCCGTACCAATTCAAGGACCTTGGGATCCCGTCGCAGTTTGTCGGGGGCAAAACCGCCGGGCAACAGGAGGGCGTCGTAATCCTCCGCGGCCACGTCGTGAATGGCCGCGTCGCTCACGCAGGGATACCCGTGTTTTCCGGTATAGGTCCGCTCCAGGGCGGGGGCGGCCACCACCACGTTCCAGCCTTCCTCTTCAAGGCGGAGTTTCGGATACCAAAGCTCCAGGTCTTCGTAAACATCGTCAATCAAGGCAAGAATATGCTTCATAATTCAATCGGGGTTGGGGATGTGTCAAACCTCTTCAAAGTAGGGGGCGGACCCGCGACTGTCAAGCTTGGGACGGGCCGAAAAACGCACTTTCGCCCCCCTCAAAAACGATCAACCATGGCTTTTGACCCCAAAAACCATTTCGAACGGGCTCCAACTGGAAATGTACTTGCGCTTTCGCCGCTTTTTGGTCAAAGAATGACCTTATG
>PXAS01000487.1 GCA_003565815.1 PVC group bacterium | reverse complement strand
CAAAATCTGTGTGCAGCGGCTGGGGATTACACGTGCCACGTCGCAGCGTATCCTGGCAGACCTGCTTGAAAGCGGAGAACTTCAGAAGCGTGGCGGAGGTCGGTCTACGGTCTACTTTAAAAAAGGGGCTGAGAATGAGTGAGGCGATTATGAGTCATTTTGAGGCGAATACGTTTCTATTGAGGCGAATAATCGTATACTATTGCAATGTAAAAATTTATGATTTTTTTATAAGATTTTTTTATCCAGCCTTACAGTCGATTGAGGCGATTATGAGGCGAATAGAGGCGATTTGGAGCGATTTGGAGCGATTTGGTCTGATTCGGTCCGATTTGATCCGATTTGGCGCGATTCACCGCCTCACGACTGAGGCCATCAGCTCAAATTTGGAGTGCGGAAGCTTGCTTCCGCTTTCCAAAAGGGAAGCTTGCTTCCCGTCCACTTCAAATCGAGCAACAGAAACGGACCGCCGCTCCATGCGTTATCCCCGGCAAAGCAAGCTTTGCCCGCCCCAAAGCGGAAGCAAGCTTCCGCACTCCAAAGGCTTCGCCCATGTGAATGGAGGATGCAGCAAATGAGAAAAGTTACCTTAAAGGATATCGCTCCAGCAAGAACTGCGGACACACAGTTTAAATCCAGTGACGAAGTGTGGCAGCTAACCTTGGATCAGATTGAATCACAGACCGGGAAAGTGGCAGTGAAGAAAAGGGCTTCCGCCAATGCGGCAGGCGTGTCAACCTTTGCTTTTGACAAGAGGAATGTCCTGTACTCGAAACTTCGACCATACTTGAACAAGGTCGTGTGTCCAGACGAACCTGGAATCGCGACAACCGAGCTGGTCCCACTCAGGCCTGTTGAAGGGGAACTGGACCGGGACTATCTTGCCCATTACTTGCGCTCACCAGCCTTTGTGAATTGGATATCCAATCAGGTAGTCGGTGCCAAAATGCCAAGGGTCAACATGAAGGTGTTTTGGGAACATGAAATCCCCATCCCACCCCTCCCCGAACAAAAACGAATCGCCGCCATCCTGGACAAAGCCGACTCCATCCGCCGTAAACGCGCCGAAGCCATCCGTCTCGCTGACGACTTTCTCAAATCTACTTTCCTCGACATGTTCGGCGATCCAGTGACGAATCCGATGGGATGGGAGGAAGTTCCACTCTGTGAACTTGGTAAACTAGACCGAGGAGTCTCGAAGAACAGACCCCGGAACGCCCCCGAATTACTTGGAGGACCCTATCCGCTAGTTCAAACCGGAGATGTTGCAAACTCTGGAGGATATGTCAGAACCCATTCATCAACATATTCAGAAATCGGATTACGGCAGAGTAAAATATGGCCCGCCGGAACCCTTTGTATTACCATCGCCGCAAATATTGCGAACACAGGAATTCTCACATACGACGCATGTTTCCCTGATTCAGTTGTTGGATTCGTCCCGAATCATAAGTCCACTGTAGAATACGTACAAGCACTGATCGGTTTTTTTAGAAAGATTCTAGACGACGGAGCTACACAAGTCGCGCAGAAAAATATTAATCTAGGTGTTTTACGAGAACTATGCGTGCCTGCTCCTCCAATAAAAATGCAGAAAACATTCACTAAAATCGTTGAACGAACCAACGTAGTGCTATCTACTGAAGAAAAGGCGGTATATGAAATAGAAGCAATGCTTTCGTCCCTCCAGCAACGTGCTTTCCAGGGAGAACTCTGACCCATGAACGCCCGAGTTCGCAGCCTTCTTTTCGAACCACTTACGCGGGGAACTCTCCGTGTTTTGGTGCCCGAATGCACCATACATCATGGCGAGAATCCGATAATTGGCTGTGCTGCCATTGATTTGAGTGCTCGAGGGCACTTTGAGGCGGCCCTTCACTTTTCTACGCCACCGCCAACATGCTTCGAGATGAAGGAGGGGAAAACCCTTGGCGACAAAGATCTAATCTCTATTACAGGACTTTTGGAGGGTGAAATCCACTTTGAGATGAAGGTCCTCCCGACAGGGTCGGAAACCCAAAGAAGCTCGGGAACATCCACGGTACGTGTGGATGCCAATCGCATTTATCTCATCCCGGATACCATAGACAGTCTCCCCATCAACGAAGTACGTGCTCTTTTGGGTGACACGAAGCTTCCAGAGGAGGAAACCGCAAAACGCTTCTCTGCACATCTCGTATTTCATGGACCAACCCTGCATTTGAAGGACAGTGGGACCAAGGTCGTTCGCGCTAACGACTTTCTGGGGGATGCCACCTCATCTTCCTTCGATACCCATCAATTTTCAGGAGAAGGATGGGAAGCTGGCCTGATTCAAAAGGATGAAGAACTTCATCTGCACATTCGAAATCAAAAAGGGTCCGATCTTCGGGTTGAGGACCCGGAAAACCTGGTCGACCGGATCACTTTTGCTGTAGCATTCACCCATGGATTCCAACCCTGGCCCGTCTACAAGGAACTCCGCATAGACCACCGTGTAGTGGATCGGTGGATGAGTACCCATGTGAACTTGAAGCAATCCTGGCTGGTACCGATATCCAAACGGCTGGGGATAAACGCCCACGTAAATAAAGATGCGGAAATCCTGAACATCATACCTACAATTGCTGAGGGATTTGAGCAAATTCCCCCGGAAAAATTTAAAAAGATCAAAGAATTACTGTGGCATGTCTTGGCAACGGATCAAGGAGACTTGCCTCCCTCCACAAAACTCCTGATGCTATGTTCAGCATTGGACGGTCTCATCAAGGTGGTGGTCAAAGACGTTTACCACACACTCAAAGAATGGAAAGCCGCGGCGGAAACCACGGGACTTTCCTGGGATGACTGGTTTTACCCTATCATGGAACTTCGCAAGAAGCACCGAGACCATCTTTCACACGGACGTATCTGGCTTCTCATGGAATCAGGCCCCGAAGCCTATTTCCGTGACTACCCGCGCCTCGGCTGCGCCTTCATGACCGTCATCGCCGCAACCTGTGGATATCAAGGTGCTATTATTACCGATCCCCTCCGGCAAAACTCATCAATAATTTCCCAACTGAAGAAATAAATATGCAAGGTATAACGTCCTTCACTAGGAAGTGATCGCTTTTAAAGTCAAAAAGAGATTGAGGTAGGAACAAATGAAAATGATATTACAACTAGTGAAAACTCCTCCATTTTTACTAACAGCAGAGGTTGAGAATGTTAGTATTTAATCATATAACTCTGTTGAGTGGTGTCGTTTCGATTTATTCGCCAGAGGACCATGATCGAATACTTCGAAGAAGTTCAGTCATCCTCGCTATATTATCACTCGAAGCATTTGTGAATTTTATCCCGGAAGCCAACAGCTTTCTGGCCGAGAACGAGAATACCCATCACGACTACGACGAGTTTCATCTTTTGAATCTAATGAATCGATGCTCCCTGTACAGTCGGATTGAAGCTGCCACATATTTTATCACGAAAAATTTCTGCAGGAACTCTCCGGCCATCCTTGGCAATCTTAATCACGCCATTGGTGTGAGGAACGCGGCAACCCACTCAAAACCCGACAGAGTTAAAGCTGACCAAGCAAACTTTGCATTAGAGGGTAAAAGGTCAGGCTGGATAAATCATCTGAGGGGACAAGGTGTGATAAGTGAAAGTGACTATACTTGGAAGTCAATAAATCAATTGGTCGAGTCGAGAGCCGTTACCGAATGGGTGATCCAATGCGTTTTCGATTATTTCGATTACCTAGTCTCGGAAACGTCACCCAATACTTTCTTGCTCCAGGGTTTTCACCCGGACCCTCCGAATTCGGAATTTATAAATATCTACAAGCTGGCAAAAGAAGAGTTTACGGAAAAATGTAGCTTCTGATTGAAAATGAACCCCATCATTCCCTGGACAAGCGAATGGTTGCTTCACTCTGAATTTTGGCTCATCACCGGACACTGGCATGGTGGGGGCACGCACCCGGAACGATATAACAAAGACCCAAAAGGAGCCGAATGAACACCTGGCGCATTCATGACTGCGGGAAATTGCCGAAGGGGGTGACGGTTGTCCACAATCCAACGTGCAAGCCGATGGGATCAGGCTGGTGGATGTGGATGACGAAGGAGGCGACAGAGGAGGATACGGAGACAGGTACAATGATTAACGAGATCGGTGAGACGGTTTGGGAGAATCAGGTTGAGGTGGTGTTTTGCCCGTTCTGCGGGGAGCGATTATTGAAGGACGAGCCGCCTGTGAGCTACGGTCGATTCAGACATTCCAACCACCGGGAATGGACGTCGGAGTTTTTGGAGGGTCCGTGAGAGTAAGGTGAGCTGGAAGAGGAGTTCGGCGGAGATCCAGTCGTCGAAGAGGGCTTTTTCGGGGGAGAAGGAGGCTTCGGGATTGTGTTCCCGGATAAAGTCATGAAAGGTGGCGGGGGTGGCGTCGGGTAGATGGAGGACTTTGTCGCTGCGATAGCCGAGTGTGTCCAGCAGGTCGAGGGCCGCATCGCGGAGGGGCCGGGTGTGGAAGGCCTGGAGGGCGGTTTGGATGCTGGTACGGTGGTCGGGCATGGGGAATCAGGGTCGGGTGAGGAGGGTGACGCGCAGGGGGGAGGCGCGGCGGATGGAGGCGTAGTCGCTGTCGAAGGTGACCAGTTCCGCGTCGTGGTGAAGGGCCAGTGCGGCTATCACGAGGTCGAGCGAACCGGCGGTGAATCCCTGGTCGCGGCAAGCTTGACCGAGGCGTGCGGCATGGTGCCAGAGATGGGTGGGCGTGGGCAGAAGCGGCAGAGTGGCGAATTGGGCTTCGATCATCGGCCGTTCTTTGGCGGTGGCGTGTCGCAGGACCTCAAAGGCAATCGGTTCGCAGAGGCAAGCTTCGGGATCCAGAATCCAACGCTGAATTTCCGCCTTGAGTTCGGGTGGCGTCTTGGTTCGGGTGAAATCGACCCAGAGCGAGGTTTCGATCAGTCGCGCCATTGCTCGGCGAGGGTTCGGGCCGTTTGGCGTTCAGTTGTTTTGGAGGCTTCATAGCCGTCGAGTTCCGCTGACCATTCGCCGGAAAGGAATTTTTGGGATATCCGGGCGCGGCGGCGAAGCTGAAGCGCATCGGCCAACAGCATCCGAATGGCGGGGCCTTTTTTGGCGATGCCGCTCAGTTCGCAGATCTCGCGCATCTCTTCTTCGGGCAGTTCTACCGTGACTTTCATAACTTAAGTCTAGGTGAATCTGATTCCTGCGCAATGAAAATCATACTTTATTTCCACAAAAGATGATTTTATAGGCTTCATCCGGTTCGCGGACGAGGATTTCGGCGGGAATGCCGAGGCCCTGGTGCAGGGAACAGCAAGGTCCAGATCTCCAGTTCCTCCTCCTGAGTGGAACCGGATTCCGCATCCATCAAAGACTCCACATGCGCAAGCGCGGCATCGTATTTCTCTTCGGTATGGATGATTTTCGGGTACATGGCAGGCTTCATAAACGAGTTTCAGGCTGTGGCACAAAGGGTGGTGGCGGGTTGGACGTTTGACACGAGCTTCGACTTCTCTTTGCGCAGGGATCGGAAGTCGCATTCAACCTGAATGCCGTGCCAGAAATCCTCCGACTGTCCAAAAAAAGCCCCGAAGCGGATGGACATAGCAGGGGTGATGCTGCGTTTGCCGAGCACGATCTCATTTATGGCGCGGGGGGCAACCCCAAGTGCGCGCGCCATGGCGTTCTGGGAAATGCCCATGGGTTTTAGAGTCTACCGAAAAAAGATGATACAAAAAAGCGTGTATCTTGAAGTCCGGTTTATCGTAAGCACTTGGCCGGTAGAAAATAGAGGGCTGAAAAAGGCTGTCTGAAACGGCTTTTGTT
>PXAS01000411.1 GCA_003565815.1 PVC group bacterium | reverse complement strand
TGAAAAGGCATCAGGGAAAATCGACAAAGCTCAAGACAAACGATACCGAAAACTTTGTCCCAAGCTTTGTCTGAAACTTTGTCAACACAAGGCCATCCATGGCTGAAAAGGCGTCATGGAAAATCGACAAAGCTCAAGACAAAGCTCAAGACAAAGTTTTCGGAAAAGGGTCCCGTGTAAATCTCATGTTCACCGCAAAACCGTGCCTCTGCGCAGCTCCATGCGCAGGGGTTCTTTTTGGGGAACCCGCCACACCGGAAGACCCGTCCTGAACACCCGGGCCTCGGAAATTTCCCGGGCTTCGGTGATCCCCCGGAACCCTTCCCCCGAAAACACCACCGCTTCCGGCCGCACCCGCGCAAGAAATTCGGGGACACAGCCCGGAATCCGGGCGGAATTGCCCGCCACCAACAACCGCGCCGACATCCCCGCCACAACGCCCGCCTCCATTTCGTCGCCATTTTTCGGGGCCTGTCCCCGTTTTTTGCCCGAATTTTTCGGGGCCTGTCCCCGTTTTTCGCCCGGATTTTTCGGGGCCTGTCCCCGTTCCAGCAAGGCGGTTTCGACGCGTTCGGTGGCCCCGCCCATGATCAGAACGGAGGCGAAACCGTCGCTGAATCGCAATACGAGGCTGCGGTCTCCGGCGGCTCTGGCGCGGTGCCCGGCGGGCGGCCAGAGCACCTCCACTTCCCAGCCGGCCAATGTAAACCGGTCTCCGGCGGACAGGGGGATGGGATCGAGGCCCCTGTAGGCGGGATGATGCAGGTCCGGTTCGGCCACATACACTTTCCGAGGCGCGTGGGTTTGGCGGATTTGGCCAAGCCCCTCCACGTGATGACGGCTCGGGTGGGTGAGAAACACGGCCGGGATGCGGTTCACCCCGTGTTCCTGCAACTGCCGCCGCACTTCCCAGCCGCTCCAATCCGAGCCGGCGTCGATCAATAGCGCCCCCCGGGGACCATTGCGCAGCCACGAGGCCTGTCCCTGGTCGGCATGCACGCCGACCCACTCGGTTCGGGAAAGCGTCTGCACAAAGCGCGCCCCGCTGAATCCGACCGCAACCAGCGCCGCCGCCCAGCAGAGTTTGCGGACGGCGGGCCGGGCAAAGGCGAGCACGGGCAATCCATAGAAGAGGAACATTTGCCAAGATTCCGGCCCCCGCACCCACCAAACGCCGCCGGGAACGGCATCCATCCAGTCCACCCATTGCAGCATCCATCGCGCGAAAATCCGGGCCGGCGCCAATGTCAGGGCCGCCATTCCCTCGGGCAGCAACAGGGTCGGCAACAACGGGAAACCACAGGCCAACAACAAAAACGCCAGCGGGACGGCCACGAGATTGCCCACCAGGGCAATCGGCGAGAACAAATGGAACGTTTGCGCGGTCAGGGGTGCGGAAATGACAAAACAAAGGGTGTTGACCAGACAAAGCCCCAGAAAAGGCTGAACCAAGCGACGTTTCCACCAAGGCCATTGCGTCTCAGGAGGCGCCCAGGTGTCTCCCCGCAGCCATTCCGTCAACCCGACGTCACAGATTCCGGCAAACCAGAGCAATCCGCCCACCAACAAAAAGGAATACTGAAACCCCACGTCCAGCAACTGTTCCGGCGCCGCGCCGAGAATGAGCGCCACCGCCAGCATGAACGCGACATGGGGGTTGGGACGGCGGTACACCAGCGGGGCGGTGATCAGGCAGGCGGTCATGATCAAGGCCCGCAGGGTTCCGGCCCGAAAACCGGTGCAGGCGGTGAAGGCCACCAGCACGGGCAAGACCATTAGGCTCCGCCACCGATACGGAATCCCCAGCCATTGGCAAATTTTCAATAAAATCCCGGTCAGAATGGTCAAATGTAGCCCTGAAATGGCAAACAGATGGATGTGGCCGGTGCGGGCGAATTTCCGCGTCCATTCATCGTCCACCTCCCCCCTGCGGGCCAGTAACAAAGCCTGCAGGACTTCTCCCGCCTCCGTATCCGCACGGGTGGCGCGGGCCAGACGCCGGGAAAGGTTTTCCCGGGCACGGAAAAAGCCGCGCACAGGCGAAAAACGTTTGGTTTCCGGACGTCCGCTGAGATCGGTGGCATTGGCTTCAATGATCCAATCCGCGCGCCGCAGTCCGGTATACACGGCGCTGCCGGGAGCCGCACGGCCATGGATCTGCCAATGGGTCCCCGGGGTCAGTCCATCGGGAACCGGGCCCGAAAGCCGGAGTTGTGCGCGGGCGATGACGGCATCCCATTCCGGCGTGTATTGCACGGCGCGGATTCGTACCGGAATGCGCGTGTACCGTTCTCCGGCCACGGCATCTCCGACGACTTCAAAGCGCAGATGGAGGGCATGCGCCCGTTGCGGGACGATATGCGCCATATCCCGTCCGGACGGTTGCATCCGCCAAGAGGCCCAAGCGATGCAAAGGAGCAAGATCCCGCCCCGGAAGGCCCATACGCGGGACCGCCTCCACAGGAGGCCCGCCAACAAAGCGAACGGCAAGAGCCAATATGGGGCAAAAGGGAACCACAGGGAAACCAACGCGGCCACGAGCATGGCGGTTGCCAGCTGCGTCGCGGTAAGCCTCACGTCCGGCCTGCTTCCCGGGGTTATTCCGCGATGGAAAGGTGCAAGGGACGGTGGTGTCCGACATGCCAGGAGTTTTTCAGCCCCTGGTACACCAATTTTTTGGCTTGGTCCACGGCATCGGTCATCAACAAGCCCTTGGCGATGTTGGCCGTGAGGGCGGCGCTGAAGGTGCAACCGGCCCCGTGGTTATCGGTAATGGGCAGGCGGGGTAGGACAAATTCGGCCATGTCCCCCTCATCGCAAAGAATATCCACCACATCTTCGCCGCGAAGATCCGCGCCCTTGGTCACACAGGCCACGTTGTATTTGCGGGAGATGGTTTCCGTGGCCTTGCGCAAGTCGTCAAGATTACCGATGGGAAACCCCGCCAAAATTTCCGCTTCGTGCAAGTTGGAGGTCACCACCCGGGCCAACGGCAGCAATTTCGTTTTCAGCACATCCACGGCTTCGCTGTCCATTAAACGGGCGCCCGTTGAGGAAATCATGCGGGGATCGACCACCAGCACGGGAATGCCGCAGGTTTCATCGGCTTCGCAAACGATATCCACCAACTCCCGGGTGGGCAACATCCCGGTTTTGGCGGCGCTGATGGGAAAGCCGTCACTCACCGACTGAATTTGCTCCATGAGCACCGCCGGGGGGACCGGATGAATTTTCCGGAGTTCGCGGGGTGTTTGCGCGGTCACCGCGGTAATGGCACAAGTGCCGAACACATTGAGCACGGAAAAGGTTTTCAGGTCCGCCTGCATGCCGGAGCCGGCACCACTGTCAGAACTGGCAATGGACAAGACCACTGGCACATCGGAATTTGCAAAGTCAAAAGCTGTCATGAGCGCACCATAGCTTGAAAAGGCCACCATGGTCCAGCCCTTTCATCCCCGAATCGGGAAAAACTTTACCGAGACCCTATTGAAAAGGCCACCCTCACAGAATGTGGGGCATCGAAACCCGGGTGCCCGCGGGTGCGTTTGCCAACCACGCTTCCGCGGCGGCCTGTAGAACAACGTGTTCACTTTGGTGCATGAGCAAAGCAATCCGTCCGTCTTTCCGTTCTTCCAGCATCCGGACCAGTGAGGGGAACAAATCGGCCAACTCCATGTCGATAATTGCCCGGGTCGCGAAAACACGCCGCCGCAACTCGGAGGAATCCAATTGGGATTGTAAAAACCGGTGGACCACGTCCCGGTGAGATTCCAAACTTTCAGGAGACCGGTGGTAAAGAACCTGAAAAGCGATTTCTTCTTCGGTTGTGGGTGTCCACCCCAAAGTATCCAACAAACGCATTGCCGGTCGAAACGTGATTTGGTTGGGCAGGTGGAAAACCAACTCTGGGATCGCGCGGGAGTCTTGCAGCGCCGTCAGACCGTTGTAGGTTTGTGGTATAAAAAAGCGACGGGAATTCAAATGTCTGCAAATGGGGAAATACGCGTGTGGATGCTGAACCCGCCCCAGGTAATCGAACCCCAGCAATTCAGCAAAATTTGAATAACCAAAACGACGCCCCGCGATCACGACGGGCAACATGTCCGGGTGATCAGTTTTCCCGGCCAGCGTCTCGATACGCGCCTGAAAATCTCCTAAGTGCCTCTCTCCCGGTGCGGCGTTCCGCATGGCTTGAACAATCTCCGCCTTGAGTTCCTCGATTTGCGCTTCGATTTCAGAAAGCGGAATTTCTTCAGCGCCGGGGGATAGGATCGGTGGCGGGGAGGTCCGTGCCGCGCGTTGCACCCTCCTTTCAGGAAACACGGGGCGGGTCTCCTCCATGATATCCACAACAACAGGGTCATACCTGTACGCGTCCGCAATTCCTTCATCCCGTTGAGACGAATCCCGTAACCGCGCGGATTTAAACACATGATGGATGATCCATGACTCGGGGTTGGATTCATGGAGTTCCGTGATTTCCCGGATGACTTCGGGATGGTCCAATCGAGTGCGTATACCACCACCCAAAAGCCTACCCTCCTCACCATCCGTTTTGATGGTTTTCAGAATCAAGGGCAACCATTGGTCGTCCGGCATCTTGTCCATGGCACGTGCCAGCATCCACTCCAAACGACTTCTGGTGGCTCTATCCGGGTATTCGACTTCCCGCTCAAGGATCAACAACGGAATGATTTCATAATCTTTTGCGTGTACAAGCCAATCAAAGGCCTCCAGGCGCACCGCAGCCGAGGGATGCCGTATAAATTCACGGAAAATGGGAATGTCCCGGGCGGATCGCATGAAACCCAAACTGTTGAGTACATAAACAAGGTAGTCGCTTTCCCGTTCCTGTTCCGCTTCACCCATGGAACCAAACGCCCCGATTCCCTGCAATCGCTCCATGGCAATGCTTCTAAAGAGCTCGTGAACACGGGGATCCACCCATTGACTCACTTCGAGGGAAGGAAGGACGGGATCGTCTTGGCTGAGTTCCGGTGAGGAAAGGTATAAACGGACCACATCTTCCCACTGTAAAGGTACCAAGTGATGCTGGCGGGTTGCGATCGCATAGTGAAACCAATCCGATTCAGTTTTGGGCTGATATCCCAGTCGTTGAATGTTTATCCCGGCACGCCATCGCACATTGGCATACGGATGGCGGAGCAAAGACTCCAACCTGCGGAGCGCACGTTCTTTCTGAATCGTCCCGTGTAAATTGAGATGGCCCATGTAATTGCCGGTAGGATCTTCCAGTCGGGCAAACTGAAGTTGGAATTGAATTTCCTTGTACGCCTCCCAGCCAAAAAAAATGGAAAAGAACAGGAGGGTTAGTTTTCTCGCGAGAGGAGTGTTTATTTTCATCACAAATCAGATCTATTCCGAAAGGCTTTGAATTTCAAGACTTAAGTCCGCAAGCAAGGCAAAGCCAGGGAGAATTGAGGGGGCGCATCTCATAATTGGTGTTTTTTTGCCGTAGCTGCAACTGTCCCCAGTTGCAGAACCTATCATAGATCTGGATATCGAAGCTGGGGACAGCTTCGACTACGACGATTCGACAGATTCACTAACTATGAGATGCGCCCGAATTGAGGATCGAATGATTTCATCAGATCACACGTATTCACCCGGAAACGGGAGTCGGTTGACGAGAACGGGCGACGAGATCGATGGACGATTGTGGAAAGGGGTCAGGAAAGGGGCCGCGATTTTTAGTGTTTCGCGGGGTGACTCCTTTCTCCGAACCCCGGCAGTGTTCACCCGCTTCGCGGGATCACTCCCTTCCATCCCCGAGCGCGTTCGGGATGGTTTGCATGGAAGGGCTTGCCGCCACGCTCCATGCCCACCTA
>PXAS01000372.1 GCA_003565815.1 PVC group bacterium | reverse complement strand
GTACCAGCCGTCGGCGGGGATCAGGCACCTTTTCCTGCGAAACGACTGCTTGAAGGAGGGTTTTTCCAAGAGGGTTTCGGCCCGGGCATTGATGAGTTTTGCGCCGATGGAAGGATCGCGGGCCCAATGGGGAATGAGTCCCCAGGTGAAAATCTCCATGCGCGGCACGGGGTCGGCCATCCAGGCGCAAACGGGTTGCGTGGGCGCGACGTTGTAGCGGGGCGCCAGCCGGACGGGCGCGGGAAGTTCTGGAAAGTCCCCGCGAATCTGCTTGGGGGTTTTGGCAAGGGTGAATCGTCCGCACATGGTCATGAATCTATCGGTTTTCCCGCGACTTGCAAGCTTCCGCGGCACTCCCGTCTTGCACTATATCGGATTTCGGGTATTTCATTGGGTATGAAAAAAATATCTCATATCGTTACGGGCGCCGCCGGTTTTATCGGATGCAACCTGGTGAAAGAACTCAACCTTCGCGGCGAAAACGACCTTTTGCTGGTGGACGAATTGGGCGAGGGGGAAAAATGGCGAAACCTGTTGGGTTTGACTTACGAGGATCTGCTGAATCCGTATGATTTCATGGAAATGCTGGATGCGGGGCTCGAATTTGACGGGCTGCGGGCGGTCATTCATTTGGGCGCCTGCAGCGCCACCACCGAAACCGATGCCGATTACCTGCTTGAAAACAATTACCGCTACACCCGCGATCTTTGCGAATGGTGTCTGGAACGGAATGTGCGCTTTGTTTATGCCTCCAGCGCCGCGACCTACGGAGATGGTGCCTTGGGATATTCCGATGCGGACGAGCGCACCCCCGGATACCTTCCATTGAACATGTACGGGTATTCCAAACAAATGTTTGATCTCTGGGCGTTGCGCACGGGCAAACTTGACCGAATTGCCGGACTGAAATATTTCAATGTCTACGGACCCAACGAGCAACACAAGGGCGACATGCGTTCCGTGGTGCACAAGGCCACCGAACAAATCCGCTCGGAGGGCAAGGTCAAGTTGTTCAAAAGTCACCGCCCGGAATACGAGCACGGGCGGCAGTTGCGGGATTTTGTCTACGTGAAGGATGCGGTGGACGTGACGCTTTGGTTGGCCGAACCAAACGCGCCTTCCGGTTTGTTCAATTGCGGAACCGGAGAAGCCAAAAGTTGGCTGGATCTCGTCAACGCCGTGTTTGCGGCATTGGAAAAAGCGCCCGTGATCGAGTTCATCGACATGCCCGATTATTTGCAGCCCAAGTATCAGTATTATACCCGGGCGGAGATGAGCAAACTGCGGGAGGCCGGTTATGAAAAACCGTTCACCTCTTTGGAGGACGGCGTCAGGGAAACGGTCGCCACGCTGTAGACGCCGGCTTTATTCCCCCAAGGGTTCGTTTACATGGTGGAGAAAGACGAAGGCGCTGACGATGCCCGCCAAGGCGGAGTGGCCCACGATTTCCACCGCCTGTTTGACGGGCAAAATCAGCGCGGTCATGACCAACTCCATATTGATGAGGATGCAAAACCCCCAGAAAAACAAACCGGTGATGGAAATGATCCTTCCCCTGAACTCAGCGCGGGACCGGACTTCCCGGAAAAAAAGTATGGCGCATCCCGCGAGAGCCGTGCCTGCAAAATAGCTCATGTCGCCGACTCCGGGTACGGGTGCGCTGAGCAGTGTGTTATAAACGCCGTGAAGAAGAATGGCGGAAACGATGATCGTGAGGCTGTCTTGAAACCAGCGTCCGGGGGCTTTGACCATGCGGGTCAGGGCCAGGGCACAGGCACCCGTCAGCGTGGCATGCAGAAAATTCGCGCTCACAAAGCGCCCCACCGTAATGCCGCCGGTCAGGATTTGATCGAAATAATTGATGTTTTCCTCGATGGCGAAGCCCAGACCGACCATTGCCCCGAGCAAGAGCGCGTCCAAGTCGGTTCCCTTTTTGAGTGCCCATGGGAGAAGGGGGACAAATAACAGCAATTTACAGAGTTCCTCTCGCACGCCCACCGACAAAGTGAAATAAAGAAATAGGGAAAAGAAATCCGTACCCGGTTCGATGGGGAAATGCATGCCCATCCACATGTCGCTCCAGAGTGTGGGCCATGTGGACATCCAGCCCAAAGCCAGGGCCAGAAGCGCAAGCCCCCGAATGCGGCGCATTGACCCCGGTGGGAGGATGTGCAGAAAAATGATCACCCAAATCGAACCGCTCAAAAGCGTGAGGAACAGAAGGGAAGGGCGTAGTCCCGCATATTCCGCGATCCAGAAATTTTTGAAAACCTGCCGCCAGTTGCCGCGACGGAGACCCACCCGCATCAAAAAAGCACCGCGCATTTCCCGTTGGTAGGCGGGATCTGCCCGAAGGGCATCGATCTGCTCGTCAAACCCGCCGCGGAATAGGGCGTCCAGATGCGCGAAGCGAGCCCGGGGATCGGGATGGGCCAGATTTTCGTTTTCGAAATACGAACCCGCTTCGGCATAATTGCCCCGACGCATGTGGTACACCCCCAGCAGATATTGGATGCCTTTTTCCGGTGAATCCAGATCCGCCATGACCTCCAAGAGGGGAAGCACCTCCTCGGTGCCATCGGACAAAAGCATCAGGCCCAATTGGGCCGGCGTCGATTCGGGGGAAACCTCAGCGAAATCAAACACCCCGGGCGGGAAAATCGTCGACGGACCTTGTGGATGCAAAAAAGGCTGGAAGATGGAAATGAGATCCAATTGCGGCGCATCGGGCTTTTCGAAAACAGGACCCGGAAACCCCGGGGCCATCAGAAAAGAAGTCAAAGTCGCGCAAACCAGTCCCACGGAAAGCAAAACCGCACAACTCACCCCCAGCCCGCGCCGGGAATAAGAAAGCCTGTGAAAAGAAACGAACGAAGGGTGCATAAAGATGCCATACACAAAACCATGCCCGGTTCGAGCGAAAAATAAACCAATAATGCAACAGGTGAATTATTGGTTGACAGGGCGGGTGGTTTTTGGCAGGGTGGGGGGATGAAAGCCATGATACCACATACATCGATGCCGACGGTTTGGGCGGGCGGGCCGAATCGGAAGCGGGGATTGCGGATTTTGCCGAAGCGGGGGGCGTATTTTGTGCATGTGACCAGTCGGGTGTGTCATCAGCGGTTTTTGATCGGAGAGGAGGAGAAGCGGGTTTTTCTGGATTTGGTGCGGCGATGGGCGGATTTTTCGGGGATTTCGGTGATTACACATTGTTTGATGGATAATCATTTCCATCTGCTGCTGTGGGTGCCGGAACGGGTTGAAATCTCGTCCGAGGAGGTGTTGCGTCGGCTGAAACGTGTCTGGCCGGAGGAAAAAGTGGAATATTGGAAGACTTTTTATGAGCGGGGCGGTGAAAAGCTTGCCAAAGAAATGCTGGGGGAGGTTACGGGGCGCATGTACGATTTGCCGGCGTTTATGCGGGTGGTGAAGCAGGGCTTTTCGAGGTGGTACAATCAACGACACGATGTGAAGGGGAGTTTCTGGGAAGGGCGGTATCGGAGTGTGGTGGTGGAGGAAAATCCGTTGTCGGTGTTGGCGGTGGCCGCCTATATCGATCTGAACCCGTTGCGGGCCAATCTTTGCGAAGATCCGATGACGTATCGGTGGTGCGGTTACGGGGAGGCCTGCGGTGGAGGAAAGCTCGCGCGTGCGGGTTTGGAGGTTTTGGTGAGGCTGTCCAAGGGGTATCAGCCTCCCCCGGCATTGCATGTTCGCTGGCATCAATTGCGGCAACAGATGGATTGGCGGGAGATTGTGCCGGCGATGAATGAAGAGCGTCGCCGCAGGGCCATCCCGAAAGGGTGGGGGGACGTTCAGGCGTCTTATCGGGTGTGGCTGGTCTACAAGGGGCGTTCACGCAAGGAGGATCGGCACGCCAAGGAGAAATTCAGGCAGCGGAAGGGATTTGATCCGGTTCAGGTCGTGGAGGAATTCGAGCGTCAGGGAGAAGTGCCGATGGCCAAAATGTTGCGGCAGCGCTTGCGCTTTTTCTCGGATGGAGCCGCGATTGGAGGGGAGGGGTATTTGCAGGCCCTGATGGAGGAGTTTCGTTCTTGTTTCGGTCCGAAACGGGACAGGGCGGCCCGTCCGGTTCCGGGAGGCTGCTGGCCGGGAATGAAAGCCATGCGGGAAGTGAAATCACGCAAGCGGTAGTTCAAACCCGACGCAGGCGCCGCCTTCATCGCGGTTGAGGGCGAACACTTGGCCGCGGTGGGCTTCGACAATGCGTTTGACGACGGCAAGCCCCAAGCCCCGGCCCTGATTGAGGGTTTCGCCTTTGGGAACGGTGGTGAAAAAGCGGTCAAAGACGCGGTCGATGTTTTCGGGGGCGAATCCCGGCCCCTGATCCATGACACGGATGCGGGCATGGGTTTCCGTTTCCGAAAGCGCCACGCAAACCGCTTTGTCTTCGGGATTATGGCGTTCGGCGTTTTCCAGCAGGTTCACCATTACCTGCTCGATGCGGCGGGGCAAAACCCTGGCCATGATCTGGTTGTCCGTGCCTTTGAGGATGATTTCGCAATTGAAGGCGGGGCGGATGCGGTCGACAATGTTCTGAATCAGCATGCCGATGTGCATGAGTTGCATGGGCTCTCCGGGAAGTTCCACGTCCAGGGAGGTGATGGCCCGCAGTTCTTCGACGAGGCGTGACAGGCGTTCCGACTGAAAAGAGATGTTGCCCGCGAATTTCGTGCGATCCGCTGCGGGAAGGTCGGGCCGCTCGCGCAAGAGTTCGGCGGCGCCTTGGATGGCGGTGAGGGGTGTTTTGAGTTCGTGCAGGGTGGTGAGGACAAAGTCACGGTTATAGGCTTGCCGTTTTTCCAATTCTTTGGCCATGGTGCGGAATTCGGCGGCGAGGTCCGCGATCTCGTCCTTGCCCGTCATTTCAAATCCGGTGGCGTCTCCGGTTTGTGCGTATTCGGTGGCGGCATGCCGCAGCGCGCGCAGTCGCAGCGTGAGGAGAATGGCAAAAAGGACCGAGAGGATGACGGACGTTGCGGCGGCCCACCAAGTGGCCCGGGTTTGGTGGGCTTTCATGTTCAGGATGGCTCTGGTGATGGGCGCGGTATGGCGTATGACCTGGGCCACGCCTTCGACCTCGCCGGTGACAGGATCGATTTGCGGCCATGCGGAAAAATAATACAAGCGGCTCCTGTCCGGGGTGAGCCGCCAGCGCGCGGCGTATTGTCCGGTTTGCAAAGCGGATTGAACGTCGGTGTTTTCCCCGATGTTCAGACCGGGACTCTCCCCGGTGTCAAAGAGCAAGGTTTCTTCGGCGTCAAAAAACCGAATGCGACTTTCGGTTTCCAGCGCATGCGCGGCCAGGATGGTTTTGCGGTCGGCGGCATCCATGTCGGCCTGAAAGACATCGGAGGTTAATTTGGCGCTGTTCACCATGTTGTGTTCAAGGGCTTCTTTGCTGAAGTGATGAAAGAAGGCGAGCGCATAGCGGTTGATGAGGAGCATGGGCAACACCGCGACCGCGAGCATGGTGAGGATGATGCGAATTCTAAATTTCATGTGGGTTCGCCGGAAAAACGGTAACCAAGACCGTAGATGGTTTTGATGGGATTCAAGTCGGGGGTGATTTCCCTGACTTTTTTGCGCAACCGCCAGACAGTGGTATCGACGGCATTGTCAAACACGTCCTCTCCCTCCGCATACATTTTCGCGATGAGTTGATCCCTGGTGAAAACCCGGGCGGGGTGGCGCATGAGAGCTTCCATGAGTGAAAATTCATGTTTGGCGAGGTCGATGGGATTGTCCCCGACGTAGAGACGGAACCCGGCGCAGTCGAGGCGGAGCGGGGCGAGGACGATTTCCGGTTCCCGAGGGGATTCTTCCCGAAGGAAATCGCCCCGGGTGCGCCGCAAAACCGCCTGCACGCGGGCCACCAGTTCCCGGTTGTTAAACGGCTTGCAGACATAATCATCCGCGCCCGCTTCCATGCCCCGCACCCGAGCGTCCTCTTCTCCCTGCGCGGTGAGGATGACGACCGCCTGGGCCGGATACAGCTCACGCACCCGTTTCATGAAGGGAAGCCCCTGAATTCCGGGGAGATGCAGGTCGAGCAATATCAAGTCGGGTTTTTGGTGTTGCACCATGGACAGGGCGGCGGTGCCATCTTCGGCCCGGCGGACCCGCCAGCCTTTTTCCCGCAACAGGAAGGCCAAGACATCGGCGATATGCCGTTCATCTTCCACGATGAGGATGTCCGCCATCAAGACGCTCCTTTGTCGGCGCGCGGTCCCGGCGAGATTCTTCCCCCCAATTCCATGAGAATTCGCTCGAGAAGCTCCTTGAGTTCGGCGTCGGTTTCCGCGGTTTCCCTTTGTTTTTGGTGGCGTGTGAACCAGCGCAGCAACAGATCCCGTTGTTCTTTGCTCCAATGGGTGACAAATCCTTCGCTTTGTCGGATGGCGGCTTGGAAGGCCTCGTGGTCCCGCCGTCCGTGGGCCCAATTCATGAGGCGGGAGAGATAGAGCAGGGAGCGGTCCACAAGAATGGAAACGAGTTGGAAATCGCGGCAGGGTCCGACTTGGAGGGTTTCCGAAGCGAAAGTGCGACCGCCGGGGAGGGGAAGACGTTTGGCACCGAGATTGGGTCCACCTTTCCATCCGCCCATGGCGCCGAGCGCGGCGCCCCCGGCGGCCAGAACGCCGAAGGTGAGACCGCCTGCGGCCAGATCCGCGCCCGCGCCGAGGATGCCGCCGGTGACGGCGCCGATGGTGGTCAATTGGCGTCTGGAAAAGCCGAGCAAACGCCAAACGTGCTCCGCAAACAGGTCCCCGCCCACCAGCGGAGACAGATCCTCTCCCCCGGGAAGAGTCTGGTGGTGGTACAGGGCGCGCCAATTTTTGCGGGCGCGTTGCTCCATGGCCCGGAGATCTTTTCGGTAGCCTTCGATGGCGGCATCTTTTTGTGTGTCCATGGGGTCGGTGGCGTTCATGCGATGGTGATGAACATGGTGGACGGCGTCGCGGAGGAGTTCGAGCAGCACGAGCGTGCTTTCGGATGTTCGGCGATGCCAGTCTTCCCGGAGAGCCTCGATCACCTCGGTCAGCGGCCCTTCCCACTCTTGGTTGAGGACCTTGAGGGCTTCCAAAAGATGGATGCGTTCGGAGAAGGTGGCGTGGTGGGCATTGAAATCTCTGATGATGT
Organism: PVC group bacterium; assembly: GCA_003565815.1. Lineage (GTDB taxonomy): Bacteria > Verrucomicrobiota > Kiritimatiellia > SS1-B-03-39 > UBA6053 > PXAS01. The sequence continues at coordinate 15,714 of PXAS01000372.1, read as the reverse complement.
TGAAACGCCGGCCCACCGCGTCCCGCCAAACTTCATGATAGGCGGACCCCTCGCGTTTGCAGTTCAGCAAGGCCATGCGGGGCCGTCCGGTGAGTCGGAGGATTTCCATTTCCTGCCGGTCCACCTCGCGAAGCGGACGGGAGGCGTCGACCACGTAGAGGATGCCCGCTTGATCGGAAAGGGGGTGGAGCAGTTCCATGTCGTGATGAAAGCGTTCCTGTCCCGCGTGGGCTTTGAGAAAATCGCTGACGACATCGGCTTCCGGTCCCGGGTGGGATTGAAACCATTGCAGCACCGCGGCGGGGTTTTGAAAGCCGGGGGTATCGATCAGTTTGAATCGTGGGGTTCCTTGCAGGGTCACGGAATAGGTATGGCAACGCCGGGTTTCTCCGGGTGTGCGGCTGATGGAAACGGTCTCGTCCTCGGCAAGCGTGGAGACCACGGAGGACTTGCCCTCGTTGGGGTGACCCAGTATGGCGAATGCGGGAATATTCACAAGTTGGTTGTAGCGGATTTGTCGTGGCTGTCAATCGTGGCCGGTTCCCATTCGAAAGTCTTTTTCCGTGATTGTGTGTTGGTTGTTGGTTTTTGGGAGGGGGCGAAGGAGGCCTTGCGAAAGAGTGATGGAAAAGACCGGACATGGGAAAAAGCCTTCGGGGGAGACCAAAGGGTTGATCTCACTGCTGAGGTTCGCGCCACACCGCGCTGGCCGTCCATTGTCCCCAAAAAAAATCCCCCGCCGAAGCGGGGGATTTCGGATGGTAATTAGATATGATTATTCGGAAGGCGGCATGATGACAGTGTCAATCACATGAATCACGCCGTTCGAAGTCATGATGTCCGCTTTCACCACGGTTGCATCATTGATTTTCACGGAACCGTCTTCCACGGATATTTTGATTTCCGAGCCCTGCAAGGTTTCGGCGGAATCCAGTTCGACCACATCCGCGGCGGTCACTTTTCCGGCGACCACGTGATAGGTGAGGATGGCGACGAGCTGATCCTTGTTCTCAGGCTTGAGGAGGGTCTCCACAGTACCTTCGGGCAGGGCGGCGAATGCCTCGTCCGTGGGCGCGAAGACCGTAAATGGACCCTCGCCTTTGAGGGCTTCCACCAAATCTGCGGCTTGCACGGCCGCGACCAAGGTTTCAAAGGACCCGGCGGCAACCGCGGTGTCCACGATGTCCGCTTTTTTCTCATGGGTGTGATCCCCATGGTTTGCCGCGAAAGCAAATCCGGTTACGGTGAGGGCGGCGAACAATATCTTCATTTTCTTCATCATACGAATACTCCTGTGAGTGTTTGGGTTAACAATGACTAAAAACACTAAACGAGTCTGGATGAAGATACTTACAAGCTAGCACGCCTTCTTTGCAAAGACCTCACGGATTCTGGTTCCCGTTGTCCCAGACCCAGGCATGGAGATGCGGGTCGTTGAGTTCGGCCAGGGTGTTTCGCCACACGCGCACATCCTCGGGTTCCGGGGCCTCGAAAAAGTGTTCGGGGTTTGGAAACCCGACAAAGCAGAGAATGAGGTCGGTTTTGGGGCCGAGTTCCTCGCGCTGCTGCCGGAGTTCCGCCAGGGTCTCGCGCAAAGGGGGCTGCCAAACCTCGCAAATGCGGAGGATGCCCCCGGTGGGCGGGGGAAGGCCGTCGCCGGGCGGTTCAACGGTAACACCGAGATTTTTCGACAATTGTTCCGCGATTTCGGGGGCGTTCCCCTGTATTTCATCCGGGATTTGCAAGCGGACCGGACCATTTGGCTTCGGGAGAAAAAGGAGTCCGTCGGATTCCCGAGCGGGCAGGGCATCGTCGGCGACGGCCTGACTCCGGAAATCCAAAGGGGAGCGGGTGAGGCGCATGTGGAGGCGTTCGCAGGAGGGATCCTCAAACCGCAACCCGCGCAGTTGAAGCCGCAGGCGGACTTCGGCGACCCATGCGAGGAAAAGGCGGGGCAGCAAACCATACACGAGCACGCACATCATCAGAAACGGCCACCAGGCCGCGGCGGCGTCGGTCTCCACGTGGCGGAGGCCTTCCTTCAGGACGATTCGGCTGCTTTCGATTTGATCCGGCGTGGGGGCGAACGCATTTCCCCAGGGCGCGGCCAACAGGGCGGTCAGGCGATGTACCTGTTCGCCGCCGATGCGCAAGGTCGTGGCCCATCCGAAGGCAAGATCCGTGGTCAGCCCTCTGGCGGCGGTGGCCAGAAGCACGCCGAGGTTGAACCCGACGCCAGCGGTTTGCATGGAGGCGAAGGTTCGGGTGCGCCACAGGGGCAGGGCGCGCGATTGTTCCATGGGGCCGGTCAAATGAAAAAGCAGGGCCCGGTAGGGACCGGAAAGCGTGCGCCGCAGCAAGAGGCCGGACACGCCCAGGACCAACAACAACAGCAACTGGCCAAACACCAGTGTGCCCAAATATGCGGTGACATTAATCAGGCGCCGGCCATCGTACAAAAGCAGGGCCTGCGCGGCGGCGGCCCCGGAAATGAAAAAGAAAGCAAAAGCCGCAAGTCGCAACCAGCGTTCCGTGCGCACGGCCTTGCGGGCGAGATTGGCGGGCGCGGGATCCAGTTGCCGAACCGTCTCAAGCCAATGGTAAAACAATGCCGGACGGGGCATACGGGACGCTTCCGGAACCGTGCCGGGGGTGGTGGACGCGCGGGGGAGATCGCCCCGGAGGCGGATATCCAATTCCGTGAGATCTTGAATGGACCATTTTTCGGACATATGCCGTTTATAACGCATTCCACGGCAAATGAACAGCGTTCAATCGTCGTGGACAAAATAGACTTCATTTCAGATTGCGAAGTGAGTCCGTGAGCCTTAGAGTATGACCAGCCATCCTTTTTTCTCCACAACCCATCATCCAATTCCATGCAATACCAGAGTACCCGGGGCCAAACCGATTCCATGACCTTCACCGATGCCGGGCTGACCGGTTTGGCGCCGGACGGCGGCTTGCTGATACCCGCCGCCATTCCGGATGTGTCGGATCGCTTGGCGGACTGGGCGGATTTGTCTTATGCCGAACTCGCGTTCGAGGTCTTCAAACGCTTCACGGACATATCCGAGGCCGCCTTGCTGGAATTGGTGGACCGGGCGTACGCCACTTTTCTTCATTCGGAAATCGCCCCGTGCGTGAAAGTGGGGGACCGGTACGTGCTGGAACTTTTCCACGGGCCCACGCTGGCGTTCAAAGACATGGCCATGCAATTTTTGGCGCAGTTTTTCGAATATACCCTCGAAAAACGTGACCAGCATTTGAACATTCTCGGCAGCACCAGCGGAGACACCGGTTCCGCGGCCATCCACGGCGTCCGGGGCAAGTCCCGCATCAATATTTTCATGATGCATCCGGATGGCCGCACCAGCCCCATTCAAGCCTTGCAAATGACCTCGGTTCTGGATGACAACGTCTACAACCTTGCGGTCAAGGGCACCTTCGACGACTGCCAGCACATCATGAAATCGCTTTTTGCGGACCGGGACTTCAAAGCGAAATACCGTTTGGGGGCCGTGAATTCCGTGAACTGGGTTCGCGTCATGGCCCAAATCGTGTATTATCTCCATGCCGGCATGCGGGTGATGCGGGAGACGGGCGCGGACTCGGTGCAGTTCAGCGTGCCCACCGGCAATTTCGGGAACATTTTGGCCGGGTATTATGCTTCCCGAATGGGGCTTCCGGTCAAAAAACTGATTTTGGCCACCAACGAAAACGATATTCTCACCCGATTTTTTCAAAGCGGGATTTACGAAAGCGGGAAGGTGTCCCACACCATCAGCCCCTCCATGGACATCCAAGTGGCGAGCAACTTCGAGCGTTATCTGCATGTGTTGCTCGATGGCGATTGCGCGGCCGTGGTGGCGGCCATGGAAGCGTTCCGCGCCACCGGCAAAGTGGATTTGTCGGGGCAACGTTCGCATCCCGCGTTCCAATTGTTCGCCTCGGAACGGGTGGACACCGCGCGTACCGTGTCCACCATTCAAGCCGTACACCGGGACCACGGGTACATACTCGACCCGCATACCGCGGTCGGGGTGGCCGCCGGGGACACGCTTCGGGCACCGGAAGTGCCGCTCATTTGCCTGGCCACCGCCCATCCCGCGAAATTCACCGACGCCATTCGCGAGGCCATTGGCATTGTGCCCACCCATCCGATTCTCGATGCCTTGGCCGATGCCCCCACGCGATGTGACAAACTTCCCGCCGACGAAGCCTCGATTCGCCGGTATTTGGCTGAAAAACTACAACCGGAACATTCCCCATGTTGAACATTGCACTCTTCGGACCTCCCGGGGCCGGCAAAGGCACCCAATCGGAAGCCTTGGTCAAAGAATTCAACCTTTGCTACATCTCGACCGGCGACCTCTTGCGCAAGGAATTGGCCGCGGATTCCAAGTTGGGGCGGCAGGCAAAGGACATCATTGCCGCCGGCGGGTTGGTTTCCGATGAAATCATCGTGCAGATTCTGGAAAAAACCATCGAGGAAAACCCCCATGCGAATGGTTTTTTGTTCGACGGGTTTCCCCGCACCGCCATCCAGGCCTATATCCTGGAAGGGCTCATGACCAAACTGAACACTTCCCTGGATTGCCTGATCAATTTGGAAGTGCCCGAGGAGGAATCCGTTCGCCGCCTTTTGTTGCGGGGGCAAACCTCGGGGCGCAGCGATGACAACGAAGTCGTGATCCGCAACCGACTGAAGGAGTACCACGAAAAAACGCTGCCGGTCCTGGATTTTTATGATGAAAAAGGCCTCCGGATCGATGTGGACGGCACCGGGGAAATCGCTGGGGTGCGGGATGAAGTCACCCGGATCGCCCGGGCCCAATATACGAAACGTCCGGTGGGCATCGTGGTGTTCGGATACCCCGGGTCGGGGCGCGGGTCCCAATCCGAAGCGTTGGCAAAAGAATTCGGCTTGGAGTTTCTGGCCACCGGCCGCATGCTGGGCGAGGAAATGAAGGCGGGTACCGAACGCGGGAAAAAAGTCAAATCCCTCTATGAAAGCGGGCAATTGGTTCCGGATGAAATTGTGATTCCTTTGATCGAAGAACGGCTGGCGGCGTCCAAGGATGTGCGCGGTTTCATTTTCAAAGGATTCCCGCGCACGCTGGTGCAATCCTATATTTTGGATGGCTTGATGAAAAAACACGGGTGTACCATTTCCCGGATTTTAGAAATCGAAGTCCCGATGTTGCAACTGCTGGAGCGGCTCGACAGGCGCAGCCAAACCGATCACTGCATGCCGTACGACACCAGCACCGAAAAAATCGTCCGCCGACTGCGCGATCACGAAGAAAAAACCGTGCCCGTGATTGAAAAATACATGGAGCGTCACGGAGTGAAAAAAATCGACGGCACGGGCAGTTTTGAGGAAGTGTTTGAAAAATGTGCCGCCGAAGTGCGCACCCTATTCCAAGTGGGTGGAGAACGAAAATGAAACCCCTGCTGTTGCTGTTGGCGATGGGATGTTGTTTGGGCCGACTCACGGCCCAAATCGACTTGTCCATCTTTGACGGCACCGGCGTGGAGGCAAGCGAGGAGGAGACCCCCGACGCGGAGGAGGCGGGGGATCCCGATGCGGACGGCGGGGAGGCGGCGGCGGAAACCGGAGCCGAAACGACCTCCCCGGACGGAATGACCGGGGAGGGGGAGGCTCCGCCCGGCGAAGCGGCCTCGGAGCCCGCGGAAACTGAAGGCGATGAGGAGGAACCCCTGTTGCCCGGCGGTCCGCTGGTTCCAGAAGGGGACGGAGACCCCGAAGACGAAGAAGCGGGGGAAACGGGCGCATTGAACGGTGATCCTGCCGCCGAAGAGGCGTCTGCGGAAGAAGAGGCGGCGAGCGGTTTCGAAGAAGTCTTTCAGGAAGAGGCGATGCCGGACCTCGGTCCCGAAGCCGAAGAGCCGGGCGAGGCCGCAAGAGGTGGACGGGCCACGGAGGTATTCCGGCCCACCGAGCGCATCCCGGCGGACCAATCGGTTGATTTCCCCTGGGATATTTGATTTTCCCCGTCCCACCGCCCCCTCAGCTTGCGCCGGTTTACGCCCGACTTTCAGGAACGGGGCGTGAAAATTCAGGTTTTCCCTTGCAATCAATATTTAGTGTACTAACAATAAGGGAATGAAAGAAATCAGTTCCAAAGAGGTGTTGGATGTATTGCGCGAAATCATGCATTACGCCGACATGAGGTCCAGGCGTTTGTTGCGTGAGATCGGATTGTCCTCCACCCAGGCGGGCGTGTTGTACGCATTGGCGGACGGCGAAGCCCGCAACGCGGGGGATATTGCGAAAAGCCTGAGTTTGACCGGGGCGACGATATCCGGGGTATTGGATCGGCTGGAGCAAAAAAGAATGTTGGTGCGGGTGCGTCGTCCCGAGGATCGGCGCATGGTGGCGGTTCGGATTTTGCCGACGGGCCGGGAACTTCTGGAAAAGATTCCCGATCGGTTTCAGGATCATTTTTTGAAAAAATTCGAGGAGTTGTCGGAAGCGGACCGCGCCCGGATTCACCTGGCGCTCAAAGAAATGGCCGGATTATTCGGAGAAGACGCGGAAGCGGGGGAGGCCTCGTCTGACGAATTTTCCCTCCCGCAGGTCACCATGCCGGGCTGGTCCTGATTTCAGTGACGGTCGCGCGACTGCCCGTTTTCGGCGCACAAAAAGATTGATAAACCCAAAAAAGAAAGAATCACTCATGATGAACAAAGATCCAAACAAAGGATACGTGGCCCTTCTGGGCTGGTGTCTGAATGCCATCGACGCCGCGGAAAAATTCGACCGCCGGTACGTGGTGGTCGCGCCCGACTGGGCCGAAGATTACTGCACCGAACACAACATCCCCTACATTCCCTGGAATTTCGAGCGACTCAACGACCGCTCCATGGAAATCGCACAAACGCTCAAGGACAAAGGCGTGGATGTGGCCATTCCCCTGTACGAGGAAACCGTGGAGTGGGCGGGCGCCATCAATTCCGTGTTGCTCGACAACCCGCGGCTCTTGGGGCAGTCCATGCTCATGCGCGACAAATCCCTGATGAAGCGACGCGCACAGTTGGGCGGCATCCGCGTGGGCATCTTCGAAGAGGCGCATGACCGCAGGGACGTTATCCATTTTCTCAAGCGGGTGAATCAGACGCTGCTCAAGTTGGATGGCGATCCCAACGATCCCATTCACCTCAAGGCGTTCGACAAGGCCGGATGCCTGGGGCACCGCGTCATCCGCACGCCGGACGATGTGGACGCGATTCCCGACGAAGAATTTCCCGCCCTCATGGAGTCACACCTGGACGGCTGGGAATTCGCGGTGGAAGCGTGGATTCACAACGGAAAAATCCGCTTCCTGAACATTTCCGAATACGTCACTCTCGGCTATTCCGTGTTTGTCCCCGCGTCCCCCGAATTGGAAAGCCTGCGCGAACAAATCACCAGGGAAGTGGAAAAATTGATCCGCACCTTTGACATTCAATTCGGGTTCATACATCCCGAGTATTTCATCACCAGCGATGAAACCCTGTATTTTGGCGAAGTCGCGTATCGCCCCCCCGGTTTCAAGGTGTTCGAGCTTTTGGAGCGGGCCTACGGGTTCAATGCGTATCAAGGCTTGATTTTGGCCTTTGATCCCAAGACCTCCGAGGAGGAAATCGAAGCCTTTTTCCCGACGGAAGTGGTGGACGCGAAGGGGCACGCGGGATGTTTCGGGGTCTATCCGCGCCGCCGCGTGGTCAGTCGCCTGGAAATTCCCGAAGCCACCGAGGACCACCCCTATTTCGAGTACCACGAATTGACGGGTCCCCTGCAGGAAAAAGTGACCAAACGAAACGCGTTTGGAACCCATTGGGGGCTGGTGTATTTCTTCGGCGAGGATCCCGTGCAGATGCGGGATCTGTTGAAAGCCCAGCAAGAATTGGACTTTTACGTCTAACCGGAGTCGGATCCCCCATGAAGCCCCTGCAAAGCGAAGCCCCCAAAACGGGGAGTCCTCCGGAAACCTTGTTGAGCAAACTCGACGAGGCGCTCCGGCAATTGGAAGAAGCCTCCGCTTTTGCCAAGGCGGGACACGCGCACCGTTTGCTCGACATTTCCCGGCGGGTGATCATGGCCGAGGGCGGTTGCGCGGCCTTGGAAGCAAGGGCCTCGCGCATGGATGCCGCCGGGGTTTTCGAAGGCACGGACTGGGCCAGCCCGGAGACCTTGCAACCGAGTTTAAGCGCCGGATCCTTGACCAGTACCGTGGCGGACACGGTCATGCTGGAGACGCTGAGCGCATTGCGTTTGTTGCCCGTGGCCACGGAACAAGTTTTACATCACCGGATTTCCGCCGAGCAGGCCCACCACCATCTTGCCCAGGTCTTGGCCATGAATTTGGCCTTTTTGTTCATGCCCCCCAGTGAAGCCGAACGGGAAACCCAGGGGCGGCTGGCCCAAGTGCCCCGCATCCTCTTCGCCTATTTGGCCGAACGCATCGGCTACGAACACATCATCGATCAACTGATTGATGAAATCTGGCGCGTTTTGCGGCAGCGTCCCATCCAAGTGGATGCCATTCGGCAAATGGTCACGCAAATTTCCATTTGTCGAAATCGTCCCGACATCGATCTCGGGAACAGCGGGCAGGGGGCGGAGCGCTTGATCAGCAGTTTGTTTGGTCCCACCCAGGCCTGTCGCGAGGACCCCGGGTTGGAGGTGTATCGGGATCGTTTGCAATCCATGGATGCGGTTGCCTTGCGGGCGGAGGCCACCGGCTTTGCCCGGGCCATGCACGATACGGGCTTGGTGTCTCCTTATCATGCCGTGTTGATGGATCACTTGAAAACCCATGCCGAAGCCTTGCTCGCGGAAGCCATGGGATTGTCGTCCACCGGACGGGATTGCATGTTGTGTTATCGTCAATTGGCCCTGGCGCTGATCGACGAGGCCATACATCCCGACACCCCGCAAGCCATCCTGGGGCTCGCCCTGTTATTGGAGCGGGGCATCCTGTATCAACCGGCCATGGCGCCCGCCCTGTGGCGGCAAATCACCCTGAGGCTCTCCGAGGCGTCCCGAGCCCGTCTGCGTTTGGTTTTCGGGGATGCGGTGCCGCCCCGAAACCGTTTGTTGGCCGGGGTGCTATGCATGTTGGGGCTCCCGCTGGGCGGGGGGCAGGGCAACAACCCCACCTGCCAATCCGCACGGGCATTGTCCATGTGGGCCCATAACGACCCCGATTACCTCCTGCAGATGGTGGCCTGGGCCGGACGGGACGATGAAATTCTCATGCATTTCGAGGGACAGCCCATCTCCTCGAAAGAAAGCATGGGCGGCGTGGCCGTGCAGGTGCCCATGGATCTGGATCCGGTTTCGCTCTTGGTGGTCCCTCATTTGGACCGCATCTATGCGGAAATGATTCGACGATGCCAGGGGCGGCCCGGCGATCCGCACCGATGGGTAAACCCCGAATTCCACGGATGGTGGACGGGGCGCGGATTTCGGATCAACGTCGATGTCCCCACCGGACGCATCGTCGAATTGGAAACCTTCCTGCGGGATTTCCACGCCGCCTATCATCCGTATTACAATGGCAACCAGCCGCTGATTCACCCCCAGCCCGCCGGCGTGGCCATCACCGACAGCGCCGCGCGTTTCATCGGCTGGCATGCAATCACCATTCAGCGGGTGGCCCTCGATCCCGACAACGAGATGCGGGTGTATTTTTTCAACCCCAACAACGACAGCGGACAAGATTGGGGGGACGGGCTTTTGGTAAGCACCGCCGGAAAAGGGGAGCGATCCGGCGAAGCCTCCCTGCCTTTCAAGCTTTTTGCCTCCCGACTGTATATTTTCCACTGCGATCCCCTGGAATCCGGAGACCCCGGCGGGGTCTCCGCCGAAGACATCACGGAAGTGACCGGTTATGTGCAACGCAGTTGGGGCGCGACCCGGATGTGAAGATTTCTTGGACTCCATGGTTGCCAAACGTGGATTGAGGGGTAGGCTCACACCATGTCCAAAGGTGTTTTTTACGATAGTGTCTGTGCGTACTTTGATCGAGCCGCGAAGCATTCGAAATATGATGCGGGTACATTGAAGCAGGTGAAAAATTGCAATGCCATATACCGCATGCAGTTTCCGGTGAGGGCGGACGACGGTTCCATCCGGGTGGTGGAGGCCTTTCGCGCCGAGCACAGCTATCACCGCTTGCCCACCAAGGGCGGCATCCGCTTCAGCCGCATGGTCAGCCTGAACGAAACCGTGGCTCTGGCGGCTTTGATGACCTACAAATGCGCGCTGGTCGGGGTGCCGTTCGGGGGCGCCAAGGGCGGCGTGAAGATCAGCCCCCGCAGTGAAAGCGAAGGCTTTCGCGAACGGGTCACCCGCCGCTACACCGCCGAGTTGATCCGGAAAAACTTCATCGGACCCGACATCGATGTGCCCGCGCCCGATTACGGCACCGGAGAGCAGGAGATGGGTTGGATTGTGGACACTTACAAAAATATCCGCATGAACGAACCCAACATCTATGCCTGTGTGACCGGAAAACCGTTGGGGATGCAGGGAATTCCCGGGCGCACCCAGGCAACCGGCCAGGGGGTGTATTTCGGCTTGCGCAGTGCGATGGAGAGCACAGACGTGCCGAAACTGTTGGGCCTCGAACCGGGTCTGTCCGGAAAACGGGTGATCCTACAGGGGCTCGGTAAAGTTGGATTTCATGCCGTCAAGCATTTGCAAAATGACGGCGGGGCGCTGATCGTGGGGATCTCGGAACAGGAGGGCGGCATTTACAATCCCGACGGCTTGGATGTGGTCGCCTTGCTGGCCCATCGGCAGGAAACCGGGTCGATTCTCGACTTTCCCGGTGCGAAAAACGTCGACCGGGCCGAAGTCATGGAAATGCCGTGTGAAATTCTCATCCCCGCCGCGTTGGAGAACCAGATCACCGCTGAAAACGCGCCCCGCATTCAGGCGAAAATCGTGGCCGAAGCCGCGAACGGTCCCGTGGATCAGGCCGGGGACGCCATACTGCGGGAGCGCGGCATTTTGGTCTTGCCGGACCTGTTTCTCAATGCGGGTGGGGTCACGGTTTCGTATTTCGAGTGGTTGAAGAACCGTGCGGGCGTGAGCTTCGACCGCATGATTTCCCGTCACGAAGAACTCAACAACCGGGAAATGGTCTCCGCCATGGAAACCCTGACGGGTCAAAAACTGCCCGAGTCTCAGCGGAGCCACTTGGTGAATGGTCCCGACGAATTGCGTTTGGTCATTGCGGCGCTGGAGCAAACCATGACCCGCTCTTACAATCAAATTCACGACTTCTGGTTGCAACGCGAACTCCCCGACCTGCGCACCGCCGCCTTTTTGATGGCCATCGAGCGTGTGGCCGAAAGCTACACCCACCACGGCATTTTCCCCTAACCCAAATATTCCCCGGCGGCGTTTCCGGCGAGAAATCCACCCGTCCAAGCGGCTTGGAAATTGAATCCGCCGGTGACCCCGTCGATGTCCAGAATCTCTCCCGCGAAAAACAGCCCCGGATGAAGGCGGCTGGCGAATGTTTTCATGTTGATTTCTTTCAAAGAAACCCCGCCGCAGGTCACGAATTCCTCTTTGTTCATGGTTTTGCCGCGCATGGGGAGGCGGCTGCAAACAAGGAACGTGGCCAGCGCGTCGCGTTGGGGCGCGGGAAGTCTTGCCCAGGTGGTGGCTTCCGAAATGCCGGACAGTTGGACCAGACGTTCCCACAATCGGCGGGGCAGCCCCCCCATGGGCGTGCGGGAAATGAAACGTCCGCCCTGATCGCGCCGCAACCGATCCATTTCGTCATGGACTTCCCGCTCCTTGGCGGAACCCAGCCAATTGACCTCCAACGCCACTTGGTCGGATTTTTCCGCGAGCGCCCGTGCCTGCCACGCGGAAAGTTTGAGGATGGCCGGGCCGCTGAGACCCTTGTGGGTGATGAGCATGGACCCGGATTCGCGGGCGGCCAAGGCTGGAATCCGAACCTCCACGGGATCGACGGTGATGCCCGCGAGTTCTTCGAGGATCGGCGAGCGCACGTGAAAACTGAATAGAGACGGTACGGGATCCAGAATGGTGTGGCCCAGATTTTTGGCCACCTCCAGTCCGCCGCTTCCCCGGTTTCCGCCCGTGGCCAGCACCAGGGCGCGGCAGTGCAACGTGCTGTCATCCGTGAGCGTCAGTACAAACCCGTCTTCCGCGGGACGGGCGGACTGAATGCCCCGCAGGGGATTTCGCTTTACGCCCAGCGCATCCGCTTCCGCGAGCAGGGCGTTGATGATATCCGCCGAGTTGTCGCTGACGGGAAAGACCCGCCCATCCGCCTCCACTTTCAGGGCCACGCCCCGGGAGGAAAACCACTCCATGGTGTCCGCCGGTTGGAAACGGTGAAAGGCCCCGCGCAACTCCTTTCCGCCCCGGGGGTAAAACCGGATGAGCCGGGCGGGGTCGAAGCAGTGATGGGTGACATTGCAACGCCCGCCTCCGGAAATGGCCACCTTGGCCAGGAACTCGCGGGATTTTTCCAGAATCACCACCCGCGATTCCAGAGAAGCGCTTTTGGCGCGCAGGGCCGCAAAAAAGCCCGCCGCGCCGCCGCCGGCCACGGCAAGGTCAACGGAAGGCGGGTTCGGGGAGGGATGCATGTCGGGCGTTGGGCGCAACGCCTACTTCTTGGCGCCGGCGGCCCGTTTCTCTTCGATTTTCGCGACGATTTTATCGATGAGTTCCTGTTGCATCTCTTCATTGCCTCGCATGAGATCTCGGGCGGCGTCCCGGCCCTGACCCAGTTGCTTGCCGTCCATGGAGAGCCAGGACCCCCGTTTTTCCACGAGACCGTGATCAATGGCGGCGTCCAGTATCGAACCTTCCCAACTGATGCCTTCCGCGTAGAGAATGTCGAATTCCGCTTCGGTGAAGGGCGGGGCGACCTTGTTTTTCACCACTTTGACCCGCGCACGGCTGCCGACTGCGGTTCCAGAGGAATCCTTGATGGTGGAAATTCGCCGGATGTCCATGCGGACCGAGGCGTAGAATTTCAGCGCGCGCCCACCGGGCGTGGTTTCGGGGCTGCCGAACATCACCCCGACTTTTTCGCGGATTTGGTTGGTGAAAATCACCGAGGTTTTGGATTTGCTGATATGCGCGGTGAGTTTGCGGAGCGCCTGGGACATCAAGCGGGCCTGCAGACCCACGTGGCTTTGCCCCATTTCCCCTTCCAGTTCCGCCTTGGGGGCCAACGCCGCCACCGAATCGAGCACCACCACGTCCAGTTCCCCGGAGCGGACCAAGGCCTCGCAAATGTTCAAGGCCTCTTCCCCCGAATCCGGTTGGGAGACGAGCAGACTTTCCAAATCGACCCCGATCCGGTTGGCATACGAGGGGTCCAAAGCGTGTTCCGTATCGATGAAAGCGCAAGTACCGCCCGCCTTTTGGGCATTGGCCACGATATGCAACATCAATGTGGTTTTCCCCGACGACTCGGGACCGTAAATTTCCACCACCCTTCCTCGGGGCACCCCGCCCACGCCCAAAGCGAGATTCAACGTGAACGCCCCCGTGGAGATACTGGGAATTTCACGGTTGCGCTGTTCCTCCTCCCCGAGCTTCATGATGGAGCCTTCTCCAAATTGCTTGGTGATTTGCGCGATGACGCTGTCGAGGTTGCTGCTGTTTTTACCGTCTTCTTTTTTCGATTTGGCCGCCATGGGAAATTCCTTGGGTGTTGTGGATTGTGACCTTGTGTATAGCCCTGATCCAAACGAATTCAAGGAGATAAATGGGCGGATTGGAATTATTCGGAAATCTCGCCGGTCTTCACGGAGCGCGGACACGCCCGAGCGCAAAAAAAAATCCCGGACGGAGTTGACATCATTCAAAATAGATTTACATGTTTAGCTAAACATGAATATTAAGCTCGCACAACTCAAAGCGCTCTCCGATGGAAACCGTCTCAAGATGGTCCTGGCGCTGTTTCATCACCCGGATCTGTGCGCCTGCCAGATCACCGAATGGTTGGGGGTCACCGGCGCCACGGTGTCGCGTCATTTGCAGCAGCTTCAGCACGCCGGACTGGTCCACGCCGAGAAGGAAGGACGCTGGGTGCATTTCAGCCTGACCGAAGATTTTCCGCCTGAACTCCGTGCCTGGTTGGAGCCGGGGTTGGACGGGGCGGACCGAAAGCGCCTGTCCGACGTTCTTGTCCAAAATCCATCCGATCTCTGTCGCAAACAACGAAACCCAACCCATTGAGTCTCCCATGAACCTATTGTTTCTCTGCACCGGAAATTCCTGCCGCAGCCAAATGGCCGAGGGGTGGACGCGTTATCTCAAAGGCGACGTCATCCACGCGTTCAGCGCCGGGGTGGAAACCCACGGACTAAATCCCAACGCGGTCAAAGTCATGGCCGAAGCGGGCGTGGACATTTCCCGGCAAAAATCCCAACATATCGACGAATTCAAAGATGTGAAGCTGGATGTCATCGTCACCGTCTGCAACCACGCCCACGAAACCTGCCCCTGGTTTCCCGCCGATTGCAAGGTGGTTCATCACAGTTTTGAAGACCCTCCGCGGTTCGCCAGCGAACTCGCCGCCAAAGGTGCCGGTGAAGAGGAACAACTCGATGCGTACCGCCGGGTGCGGGACGATATCCGGTGGTTTGTCGAAAAACTGCCTGAGAATGTTATATGACCTGCGGATGCTTCGCCGGACTGCGGATGTTGTGTAATGGAGAAATACATGCGGATGTTTAATGAGAGGTTGTAAGATGAATAATGAAAATCTTATAGAAGAAGAAAAAACCTATTTGATCCGCCGAGGGCTTTTTCATGTTCAGAACGAAGTGGGCCTTGGTAAATCCGAGGAAGCCTACCACCAGGCGTTCAAGTTATGGCTCAAGCAAGCGGGTATACCCTTCACCAGTAAACCGTGTTACCCTCTGATGGTGGACAATGTAAAGGTACACGAGCTTATTCCTGATTTTATTCTTTGGGACCGAATCCCTGTTGAATTAAAATCACTCCCTCGACGCTTTCGCGACAAGGATTGGGTGCAAATCCATAATTATCTTAAATTGCTCGATTGTAAAATTGGCCTGCTTGTGAACATGGGTCTGCACCGTGTCATCGCTGAACGAATTATTCGCAAAAATGACACCCCTGAATTTCAACAAAATTGGGAATGTTGGAAAAATCCCACTTCAACGATGACTTGCCTGAAGGAAGTCATTGATAAACATTTCTCAGATCATCTAACTGGATATGGCTCAGAGATCGTGAACAAACTTTTTCTCCACCGACTGAAAGCCGATGGGCTTTGCGTAGTAGCCAGACCCTGTGTCTCAACGACATATGAAGGAATCAGACTGGGCACATCAGAACTGGATTGCCAGGTCGTCAACTCGGAGATTGTTGTCTGTATGACCAGCCTTTTTGAAGATAATGATTTCAATCGTCGTAGAGCGAAATCCTTCATGAAGGATTTGGGGCTTCCCCATGCTCTCGCCATCAATTCGGGCAAGAAAACATTTCAGGCACATGCTTTATGAAAGAGAATCCTTCTTCCCATCCGCAGGCCGGCGAAGCATCCGCAGGGTTCAACACTTCTTCCCATCCGCAGGCCGGCGAAGCATCCGCAGGGTTCAACACTTCTTCCCATCCGCAGGCCGGCGAAGCATCCGCAGGGTTCAACACTTCTTCCCATCCGCAGGCCG
>PXAS01000289.1 GCA_003565815.1 PVC group bacterium | reverse complement strand
GCGATCATGGCCGGGTCGTCGGGGCCTTCGGTGAATTTCATTTTGAAGCGTTTGTAGCGGGTGCGGTTGGGACGTCCGTCCACGGCGCAGACCATGGAGGCCACGGCCTGTTGTCCCATGGTATTGGAGATGTCGAAGGTTTCGATGACCCGGGGGGTGACCTTGAGGCGGAGGGCCTCGCGCAGTTCGCGCAGGCCTTCCAGGGCGTCCTCGCGGTCCCGGTCCAGATCGCGGGTGCCGGAGGCCCGCTGCCGCACGGCCCGGCGGAGCTGGGTGAGGGTGTCCCGCAAGTTCGCCGCTTTCTCGAAATCGAGTTTTTCGGCGGCGGTTTCCATTTCGAGTTGGAGGTTTTTGAGGATATTCGGACGCTCGCCCCGGAGAAAGGCGACCGCTTCGGCGGCGCGTTCGCGGTAGGCTTCGAGGGAAATTTTGGCGATGCAGGGGGCGGAGCAAAAACTGATGATGTCCGCGAGGCAATGCCGGTGCTGTTCGGGGCCCGGATGGGTGGGGGCGCAGCGGCGCAGTCCGAAGTGCCTTTCCGTGAATTCTTTCGCGGTGCGGGCGGCGGTGGCGGACGCGTAGGGGCCCAAATACGTGGCGCCATCGTTTTTGCGCAGGCGGACCACCTTGATGGCGGGGACGGGATCCTCGAGATGGATGCGCAGGAGAATAAAGCGTTTGTCGTCCTTGAAGAGGGTGTTGTAGTAGGGTTTGTACTCCTTGATCAAACGCCCTTCGGTGAGGATGGCCTCGGCTTCGTTGTGGACCACGATGACGTCCAGATCGGCGATGCTGTTGATGAGGCCCCTGATTTTCGGATCGGCCCGGCGTTTGGTGGCCTGCTGGAAGTAATTGCGTACCCGGTTTCGCAGGGATTTGGCCTTGCCCACGTAAACCACCCGCCCATTCCGGTCGCGCATGAGGTACACGCCCGGTTTGGCGGGGAGTTCGGCCAGTTTGCTGTTGAGGGGTTCGGGATGCTTCATGATGCTTGGGTTTTTTGATCGAGCGATACGTCCGAAGGCGTCGCGCTGATCAGGTGAGGTGTGGAATGTACACTGTAATCGCATCAAGACCCCGCAACGCGGGGTCGATTCACACCGTAACGACTTCAACCCACGATGCATCGAAATTCATGGTGGCCAGCACTTTTTCGTGGTCCAATTCCGGGGGTTGTTTCAGGCGAATACAGAGTTTTTTCTCGGGGACCTCTTCGACGATGGTAAATTGTGATCCATGTGGTTGCCAAGTGAATCGATGGGCGCCAGTTCGTTTGTCATGGGCCACGATATTTTTGTTGGGGTTCCAAGACCAGTCATAGGCATTGGCATCATACAGAATGGTGTCGGCTTCAAACACCGTCAATTCCAACAAGTCTTCGGATTTGATGAGGACGACGGTTCGGAGGTGATCGTAACGGGAGCGGATGGCGCTGACACGCGCATTCCAAATGGACAGGATTTCGCCTCCCAGTTCGGCGGGATTGCAGGTATGCACATTTTCACGATCAAATGAATATGCCGGTGAGTTTCGGCCCGAAATCAGGCGAACTTTTTTACACCGAAAGGGGTTGTTGTTTTTCAAGGTCTTGGCACTCCAAGCCGTCTGTTCCAAAAGGATGTCATCCAGCCCGACGTTGCTGGGTTTCCATCGCCCATGGATGACTCTGGCGAAAACTTCTTCCCAATCCGGGCCCTCGAAGCGGGGGGTGACGCGCGTGGCAAGCAGATAAATGATTTCCTTGCCCAAGCCCAAGGCAAAATCGCTTGGAAATCGGTTCAAAGGGTAGGGAGGGGTGATTTTTTCAACTGTCCGCAGTTTGGGTCTTTTTTCGGGCGGCATATTTTTCCTTTTGGGGGGCGTTTTCCAAAACGCGCATTTGAACCGGAATCTTGCCGTTGGCGGGATCCCGGCCATATTCCAGCGTGCGCAAGACTTGGCCGAGGACCGCCCTGGCCACGTTCACGGGCAAACTGTTTCCCGCTTGTTTTCTGGTTTGACTGTCGGAACAGGCGATTTTGAAGCTGTCGGGAAAGCCTTGCAGGCGAAGCATTTCCCTGGGCGTGAGCCGTCTTTCGCCATTGACGAGCAGGTAGTTGTAAGACGCGCCGGCCCGCAACGCGCAAGAGTAGGGGTATACACTGATGTTGCCCGCCTTGTTTTCGTGCCAAATGGTGGGTTCGGCCCGTGGTCGAGCTTTCATCAAGCGTTTGGTCCGAATGTGTTCGGAAGCGTAATGTTTGGCATCAACATTGTTTTCCAAAATCGCGCCCAATGGTTTCATGGCCATGCCTCCTTGCGGCCACTCCATTTTGTCATGGTCCCGGAAACCCACGATCCAAACCCTTTCCCGTTTTTGGGGCAAGCCGAAATGAAGGGCGTTCAAAACCTTGTATTCGACATGATAACCCATGTCGACCAGTGTTTTATGAATGACCCGGATGGTTTGTCCTTTATTGTGTCCCACCAAAAGCTTCACGTTCTCAAGCACGAAAGCCTTGGGACGTTTTTCACTGAGAATGCGGGCAATGTCAAAAAAAAGCGTGCCGCGGGTATCCTCGAACCCTTTCATTTGCCCGATGATGCTGAAGGGCTGGCAAGGGAACCCGGCCAGGAGCAAATCGTGGTTTGGCACCTCGCGCTCATGGACCGTTTTGATGTCACCGTGTGGCATTTCCTGGAAATTCGCTTGGTAGGATTCGCGGCAATGCGGGTCGATGTCGCTGGAAAAAACGCATTTTACCGGAAAGGCTCTGTCTTCTGCCGCTTGCTCCAAAGCAAATCGAAAACCTCCGATTCCACAGAACAAATCGATAAATTGGAGGGGTTGGGTCTGAGAAGGGGATGAAATCATGGGGGGGAGGTTTTCATATGGGCAAAGAGGGCGCGGGAGTTCGAATTCTAAAGTTAGCGCCGAAACGACATTCGGGCAAGGTGTTTTTTTCAATTCAGATCCTCCGTCCGGAATCCTTTGCAAAGGATGGGACAAGGAAAAATCCCATGGAAAAGCGGGAAAACGCTTGTCGAATCCGCAAAATCCCGATAGGGATTGCCGATCCTGTTTGTCGCCGGGTTTCCGGCTTGTCTTTTGATCCCGTCCCTGGATGTAATTTATGACTGAACCTATTGATGCACAAAGCATTCCGCCCGAAGTTCCTCCTGTCGTTCCCCCGGGCGTGGACCCCAAAACCTACACCTCCAGCAACATCACGGTGCTGGAAGGATTGTCCGCGGTTCGCAAACGGCCCGGCATGTACATTGGCGATACCTCCACCCGCGGGTTGCACCATTTGGTCTACGAGGTGGTGGACAACTCGATCGACGAGGCGTTGGCGGGGCATTGCGATTTTGTGGAAGTGGTTCTGAACATGGACGGGTCGGTGACGGTGTCGGACAATGGCCGCGGGATTCCCACCGACATTCACCGGACCGAGAAAAAACCGGCGGTGGAGGTGGTGCTCACGGTGCTGCATGCGGGGGGCAAATTCGACAGCAATTCGTACAAGGTGTCCGGGGGGCTGCACGGCGTGGGGGTTTCCTGCGTCAATGCTTTGAGCGAGTGGCTGGAAGTGGAAGTGCGCCGGGACGGGCAGATTCACCACATGCGTTTCGAGCGCGGCAAAACCGTGAAACCCCTTGAGGTTCTGGGCAATAGCTCGGAGACGGGTACGAAGCTGACTTTCATGCCGGATTTTGAAATCTTTGAAACCCTGGCGTTTTCCTGGGACCTGCTGACCAATCGTCTGCGGGAAATGGCCTTTCTGAACCGCGGGGTGCGGGTGATTTTGCAGTCCGAAAAGGACGATCGCCGGGAAGAGTTCAAATATGACGGCGGCATCGCCGAATTCGTCAAGCATCTGAACCAAACCAAAGCGCCGCTGCATGACGATGTGATCTTCATTGACAAGGAAAAGGACGGCATTGGCGTGGAGATCGCCATTCAGTACACGGACGCGTACAACGAAAGCCTGTTTTCCTTTGCCAACAACATCAATACCCACGAGGGCGGCACCCATTTGAGCGGGTTCCGTTCCGCGCTGACGCGGACGATCAACGCTTACGGCAAGGCCAACAAGCTGATCAAGGACGAAAAAGTGGGCATGACCGGGGACGATATCCGCGAAGGCCTGACCGCGATTATCAGCGTGAAAGTTCCCGATCCGCAGTTTGAGGGGCAAACGAAAACCAAGCTGGGGAACAGCAACGTGCAGGGGATCGTTGAAAACGTGGTGAACGAGGAGCTGTCGGTCTATTTGGAAGAGCATCCGGCCGTGGCCCGCAAGTTGATCGAAAAGGCTCTGTTGGCGGCCACCGCCCGCGAGGCGGCCCGCAAAGCCCGGGATCTGACCCGGCGCAAAGGGGCGCTGGATTCGGCCTCGCTGCCGGGAAAATTGGCGGACTGTTCCGAGCGCGATCCCTCCAAATGCGAAATTTACATCGTCGAAGGGGATTCGGCGGGCGGTTCCGCGAAACAGGGACGCGACCGGACGTTTCAGGCGATTCTTCCGTTGCGCGGCAAAGTGCTGAACGTGGAGAAAGCGCGTTTGGACAAGATTCTGGGCAACAAGGAAATCCAGACCATGATCACCGCCATTGGTTGTGGCATCGGCAAGGACGACTTCAATATCGAGAAAGCCCGCTATCACCGCATCATCATCATGACCGACGCGGACGTGGACGGGCTCCACATCCGCACCCTGATTTTGACGTTCCTGTATCGTCAGATGCCGGAACTGATCGAGCGGGGCTATGTGTACATCGCCCAGCCGCCGCTCTACAAGGTGGTGCGCCGCAAGCGGGAGGAATACATTCAAAACGATCCCGCCCTGACGCGCATGCTGATGGAACTGGGCTCCGAGGGGGTGGTGGCCCACAATGCCGAGGGCGAAGAAGTCCTCGACGCGGAGGGTTTGGCCAAAACCCTGCAGGTGTTGAGCAAGCTGGAGCCCTTGCTGGATTTGGTGAAGCGCAAGGAAGTGGATCCCGGCGACTACATCGCCCACCGTCGTGAAGACGGCATCCTTCCGCTTTACGCCGTGATTCGCGGCAGCGGGAAGGAAAAAGAGACCCGCTTTGCCCATGACGAAGAGGAATTGCGCAAAATCAACGATGCCCTGGAGACCGAAGGCCGTCCCTTCCGCTATGTGGACATTCAGTCCAAGGAACGGATTCGCGAGGCCCTGGACGAACTCAGTGCCCTGGGCCTGGATCCCACCCGACTCCTGACTGGAACGGAGACCGTTCTGAGCTTGGTCGAGGGCGAGGAAACGGTGGCCGAATTGTCGCAAATCATGGACCTGCTGGACCGCATCCGCGATTTGGGCAAAAAAGGCATGACCATTCAGCGCTACAAAGGTCTGGGGGAAATGAATCCCCTCCAGCTCTGGGAAACCACCATGGATCCCCGCAGCCGCAAGCTGGTGAAAGTGGTGTTGGAAGACGCCATCAAAGCCGACCAGATTTTCACCATTCTCATGGGCGATGAAGTCAGCCCCCGCCGAGATTTCATCGAAGCCAACGCCCTCAACGTGCGCAACCTCGACATTTGACCCCGTTTTAGCCCAGAAGGACGCTTTTTCACATGGATCCCAACACGCCTCCCGCCGATCATATCGACCTCATCAATATCGAAGATGAGATGCAACGCGACTACATCGATTATTCGATGTCGGTCATTATTGGCCGCGCCCTGCCCGACGCCCGCGACGGGCTCAAGCCGGTGAACCGCCGCATTCTGTTCGCCATGAAAGAAGGCGGCTGGGTCCACACCCGTCCCTTCGTCAAATGCGCCCGCGTGGTCGGGGAAGTGATGGGGAAATTCCATCCGCACGGCGACTCGGCGGTGTACGACGCCCTGGTGCGGCAGGCGCAGTTGTTTTCCATGCGCTATCCCACCATCGACAGCCAGGGGAACTTCGG